>JAJZBJ010000018.1 GCA_021798975.1 Bacillota bacterium
CCGGTCGTGGGCCAGCAGGCCCCGGCGCAATTCCAATCCTACTAATATCACGAAGGAGTTGAGGCATGTCATGGCCAAAACACGACGACTCAATACCCACTGGCTCAAGGTCGGCTTGGCGGGGGGCGGGGCGCTCGTGGCGGTCGGGGGGGCGGCGGCCTTGGTCCAGCCGCCCCCGCTGACGCCGGTGGCGGTGCTCAAACAATCGGTGGGGGCCTTAACGCCTGTGCCGGCGAGCGCGATCGAGTGGGTCAATATGGCGCATCCCCCGCGGGGGACGGTGACGGCGTGGGCGGGACAACCGCTGGCGGCGATGCCGCTCTCGGCCGGGACGGTGCTCAATCAAGCGGATTTCACCACCGCGGAGCAGGCGCTCGGACTCAAAGCCGGTGAAGTCCGGTATGTGGTGACCATTACGCCCGCCTCCGCTCCGGTGCTGCCGGGGGAGCGGGTCGATGTGTGGAGCCTCCCGGTCCAAGGGAGCAGTGGCACCGCGCCCCAAGAACTGGCGATGGGGGCGCGGGTGGTGGGGCTGTATACCGCGCAGGGAACGCCGGTGGCCACGACCACGGTCAGTGGTGGGCTTTTGAGCAGCAACACGGCGCCGAGCGCGCCCGCGCTCGCGGCCTTGGCGGTCCCGCAAGATGCTTTGCCGTCGTTGATGGCGAATAACCCGACGCAAACGGTCCTCCTGATCGAGGATCCGACGATGACGCGCTTCGCGCTGGTCACGGGCCCTAGCACCAGTTCCACACCACCGCCAACGGGCCACGCGGGATCGACCGGTAAGCCGTGATGGGGGTCTGGCTCGGGCTCCTGGGGATGAGTGCCGTGGCTGCCTGCGTGGACGCCCGGCGGCAGGAGATCCCGAATCGACTGAGCCTCGTGGCGGCTGGTGTCGGCGGGGTCTTGCTAATGCTGCACGTCCTGCCCTGGACGCGGCTTCTCTGGGCGGCTGCTACCTGGGGCCTCTATGAAATCGTTCTCTGGCGACAGCCCGAGGCGGTGGGCTGGGGCGATGTGAAATGGGCCACGGTGATCATGGGGTATCTGGGTGGTTCCGGGCTCCTCGTGTTATTTCTCGCGGATGCCCTCCGCCTCGGCTGGAGCACCGTGCGTTGGTGGCGGCACGGGCGGCAGGGACGCTGGCGCGATGCCGGTGCGCCGTGGGCGCCCGGAGCCTTTGTCGGGGTGATGGTCTGGGGCCTCTGGCGGTGGCCTTAATCGCCCGTTTCTTTTTCCCTTCTGCCGCCTGTGGGACGCGGGTATAATGAGGCCAACAGGAGCACGAAAGGATGATGAGCACGGTGGAGCCTCTCAAGGCGACGGAGGGCTGGCAGCGCTGGCTCACGCAGGCCCCCGATGCGTGGCCGTTGAAGCGGTTGTTTTGGTCGGGTCGCGTGCCCGGACCCGCGGAGGCCGGTGATCCGGAGTGGGTGATCGCCGTGCTTACGACCATTTTGGACGAGGGGAACGCCCAAGACTGGCGAACCATTCGCTGGCACGCGGTTTGGCCCCTCTGGGACCGGCTGCCCCTTGACCCGCGAATCCGACGTTTTTGGGAGGCATATCGAGAGGAGGAATGGGCTATCGACCACCGCGATCGCGTGCTCGATGCCGAGCAACATGAAATCTTGAGGGTGGCGGCCACGGTCCTGCCGCAATACGGCGTGGAACTGGCCGGTGGCACCGCCTTAGCCGCAGGCTATCTGGGCCACCGTCTGTCGGATGATCTCGATTTATTCACGGGGTCGGCCCTGCTCCGCGAGGCCATTCCTGCGGTCACGGACGCCTGGAAAGCCGCAGGAATTCCGATACGGCCTGAAACCGCGTATCCGACGTTTGCCCGCTTCTGGGTGGGTGAGCGGCCGGTGAAGGTGGAACTGGCGCAGGACAGTCCCTATCAACTCGAGCCGTCGTCGATGGTGGTCGACGGCATGCCCACCCGGTCCCTGAAAGATTTGGCGGCGGATAAGACGCTGGCGCTGTTTGGCCGGGCGACGACCCGGGATTTTGTGGACGTCTACCTGCTGTTGCAACGCTTTGAGCTCTCGCAACTGATGACATGGGCCGCCGCGAAAGATCCGGGCTTCGATCGAGATTGGTTCATTCAGGCGCTGGTTCAGGCCGAAAAGGTCCAGCCCAAACGCGTGACGATGCTGGTCCCCCTGGACTGGGACCACTTACGGTTGACGTTTCGGCGGGCGGCTCTGCGGTTGCAACGCGAGGCCCGCGAAGACGACCACGAGCTCGAGCCATAAGTACCACCGCGCCCCATGGAGCACCGGCCGTCAATCGGCCGGTGCTTTTTGTTGGGGCCGAGCTTCTTTCCCTTCGGCCGCTGCCCGCGTAGGGCCGCGCCACACAAAATTTTGGAGGTGATCGAATGACCGAAGCTGTGGGCATCGACGCGGGCCACGGCTGGACGAAGGCGTTGCGGCTGAATGGCACTCGCGTGCTGTTCCCGTCGCTGATTTGTCCCGCGCCAGCCACGGTCGACTTGGGCGAGTTTGGCACACAAAACGCCCTGACCCTGATTAACGATACGCCCTATCTCGTGGGCGAGGCCGCCCGGCGGCATGCGATCCCGCTCTGGGATCGCGACAAGGCGGCCGATGAGGACACGGCCCATCTCATTCTGGTGGCCGCCGCGCAGTTAGGCCTGTCCGGGCCGCTGAGGCTGGCCACCGGGCTCCCGCTCAGCTGGTGGGCCGACCAACGCCGGGCCTTCAAGGCGGCGCTCCAAGGGTTGAAGGCTCGGATTATAATCCCCGGCCGTCCATCCACCCGTCTCTGGCTGGAGGAGGTGCTCGTCCTCCCGCAAGGGGTGGCGGCCGCAGGGCCCATTCTCGCCCAACCGCACTATCAATCGGGGCCGTACCTGGTCGTGGATTGGGGCGAACGGACGACGGACTATATTGTGGTGACGAAACGGCCCGATGGCCGCTTGGACTTTGACCCGGCCGCAGCGGGGTCGTTGGAGATCGGCTGCCATGCCATTGGGATGGCTATGGCGGCTCAGTTGACGGCACAATATCAGACGCCGTTTCAGGCGGCCACGTTGGAATCCCTCGAGGCCGTGGCCGTCCGGGGACAGCGGGTCGACCTGGCTCCGTTCCGCCAAGAGGCGCAACAACGGGTCACCCGGCAACTGGCCCGGGCCTTGCATGAGGCGCTGGCCCATCAGCTGGAGCAGGTCTTGGGAATTGTGGCGGTCGGCGGTGGGAGCTCCTTGCTGGCTCGCGCTTTGCCGGCGGTCGTGCAACCACCGGATGCGCAATGGGCCAACGCGGTGGGCTATCTCGGGAGTGTGGCGCCTTAGGTGATGTCAGAACAAACCGCAGCGTGGCGCGGGTTTGGCACCCCTATGACAGCAGATCTGCATTCATAGGGCCCGCCTTGCGTGCGGATGGCCGCCTAGCGAATGCAGATCAGCATTCACATCCCCCGCAAGACCGCAATCTGAGCCCTTTTGAGGTGATGTCACATGCCCCAAATTACGATCCGGATAGATGAGACCGCCGATGCGGAACTTTGGGCGGCGATCCGGGCGATCCCCGCGGGACAGCGGACGGCCCGGTTGAAACGGATCTTAGAAACCGGTTTTCGAATAGGCGGTGCCGGTATTCTCGAGCGCCTCGAAGACTTAGAGCGCCGGATGTCTGAGTGGGAATCCGGGCTGCGGACGACACCCGTGCCGAGCCCCGTGCCCCTGACGTCGGCAGCGGGGCCGGTCCCAACACCGCCGGGATGGAAGGAGAGTCTCGCGAACTTCGGAGCGTTTGATGACTAAGGAAGGAGGCACGGTCGTGCCGAAGCATGCGGATCCCGATGGCACTCTTCACGCCCACATCCAGAAACAAGCGCAACGGTTACTCAAGGACGTTCGCACGCGCTTTGGCTGGGAGGGACTCCAAGCCTTAGAACAGATGCGTGAGCAGCCCGGACACGCAACGCCATGGCAAATAGCCACCGCGTTGCACATCCGGGCCGAGCTGGGGGCAGATGTCTTCTGGTTGAGCGAAGCTCTGGCGCTATGGAGATACAGCCGATCGGCACCCCCACCCCCCGACCATTCCGGGGCCGCAGGCCCGGAACCGTCTCCGCCCTGCCCCCAGATTGGGGGAGGGTGTTAAGACTACACAGGATAAGGGGAGAGGTGACAAATTCGCGGCAGTGCCGCGAATAGGAGACCCCACAATTACCACTTTATGGTGTGACTACAGCGTTTCTGCGAGTCCCCACCGCGAGTCCCCACTGGGGACTACCTGTGACAGGGCATTGTCTCGGGCGTATTTGTGGGGCCTCCACCACGGGTTTAGCCCGTCACGACACGCTTGCCGCAGACCCCACACGTGGGGCCTTTGAATCGATGTGGTAGACCGCAATGGCACTCTGGACCGTCGTTGAGTGCGGTCCCCACAGAAAGGAGGGAGTCATGACCGTGAGTGAAGACCGTCATGAAGGGGTTCAACGCAAAGTCTGGATGCCGGAATCGATGAATCAGGCGGTCGAAAAACTGGCCGCCAGTACGGGCCAACCCATTAGCGCAACCCTCAGAAACCTGATTGCCGGAGGGTTAGCTAAAGACGCTGACCTATCCAATATCACGGCGATGGTCGAAGCACTGTTGCAACCCGTGATGTCCCGTTTGGATCACATGGAACGCTTGTTATTCTTCATTGCACAAAATACAGCCTTTTCGGTGGCCGCGACGGAAGACGGCGCACGCGCCCAAGCCCGCCGCAATCACCCCGACGACGCAGAGGCCGCGGCCCAATCGTTCGATTCAGCAATTGGCAAACTGCAAGGTCTCACCCATGAACGGATTCGCAAGGCTCTAAAGGGGCCCCGGCCAACAACAGAGGAATGGCAGGAGGGAATGAATGATGGTACGGGCTAAGTCAACGCCGGCGGAGGGGTTGGATGATCGCGTACAGGTGCGTTTGCCGCCAGCCGTTCGGCAGTTTGTGGAGGCGGCGGCGGCCGCGGAAGGGATTCCCACCAGCACATGGATTCGCAATCAAATTCTCGCGTCTCTCTATCTCGGCGGGGTGGCATCCGCTCCGCAAGTGGTCTACCAAGGTTTTCGGGCGAGCATACAAGATGTCCTGGACAACATTGAGGAAGTGACGCTCGCCGTCCGTTCGCTACCGGTCATTCTGGAGCACCTCATGACGTCCGCCCTGGTCGGGGGCGGTTTGGACCCCAAGACCAGCGCAGACCGCGCTCATGACATGCTGCAGCAGGCATTGACGGAAGCCGGACACGAGTGGCGCTGGTGGCTGCTGGGGCCGGATGAGGAGGTGACTCTGTAATGGCGTTGCGTCCTTTTGTTATTAAAGTGGCCTTCTATCTCCCCTCGGGCCGTGGCCGCGGCAAGAGTCTGACCAGTGCGGTGGAACATCTCAAGTACATGGGCGACCCGAATCGCCACAAAAAGCCAGACGAAGAGCTGCTACTGAGCAGCGCGGCGGTGCACGCCCGGTACATGACGGAGCGCCCCGGCATTTCGGGCTACTTTGGTCCGGACGTCCGGCAGCTGCCCGACGTCTCTGCCATCCAATCCACCATACACCACCACGCAGGCCCTGTCTGGCGGGCGTTTATTTCGGTGACCGAAGCGGATGCCGAGACTCTCGGAGGCCAGCTGCTGACCCGCGAAGGCTGGGAAGCGGCCACTCGTCAAGAATTGCCACGGATGCTGACCAAACTGGGCCTCGACCCGACCAATGTGGAATGGGTGGCCAGCGTGCATAAAAAGGCCGGCCATCCGCACATCCATTTGCTGTTTTGGGAGCGCGCGGTGACGCGCGACAAGGGCCTCTGGAGCGAGAAGGAGCGGCGCGGCATCCGGCAGGGATGGGTGTCGACGCTCTATGGGCCGGAACGGCAGCGCTTGGGCCAAGAAAAGAGCGCGGTCCGGCAACAGGTGATCACGACAGTCCGGGCACACGACCCGGGGTTTTTAACACCCCGCATGCAGCGAGAATGGACTGAACGCATCACGACACTGGCCACCCAGATGCCCGGCACAGGCCGGGCGGCCTTGAAATTTATGCCGCCACCGGTGAAAGCGGCCGCACTCGAAACGGCCAGCTGGTTGTTAAAAACCGTTCCGCGCTTTGCGGAAGCGGCCGACCGCTATGGCGCCATCGCCGCGGAAATGGCGCAGCACTACAGTGATGACCCGCGCGAGCACGCCCGGGCCCGGAATCAGGCGCAGCAAGACTTGACCGAACGGGTGGCGCAGCTGGTGATTCGGGAGGCCGCGCAGTGGGACCACACCCAGACGCGCCAAGTGATCCGGGCGTTGGTGGAGCGCGACGACGCCGCCCTCCAAGACAGGTTGTGGCGCATGACCCAATTGACCGGCCCGGCGCGCGACGAGGCCATCCGCGATTTGGCAACGCAGTTGCGCGGCGATCGCGATGCCAGCTGGCAACCGCGGCTGGAACGGCAGATTGACCAGACCTTGCGTGCCCTGGGCGAGACGCAATATCAGGCGTCCCGCACCGCGCTGCACCACGTTTTTTCGGGGCTTCAAGCCGCTCTGCGCGACGCCGAACGGGACAGTGCCCGGGCCGCTCGGCGGCGGGCGTGGGAAGCGGCCCAAGCCGCGTGGGAAGAAGAACGCATCAAACGGGCCAGTGGATTGGCCCTGTAAGAGAGGAGCCATAGGATGCAAAAGCGCACGGCTCGGATTTTATTTGGGGGCGGTATCGGCGCCGGTGTCGGCGCCGTGGTCGGCCTCGGATTGGCGGACTTGTATGACGCGGTCTTAATGCCGGCGAACCGAGCCAGCACCCCCACGAGTCCGGGTATCCTCCAAGTCGGCCGGTTCTGGCATCGGTATCTGCACATGCAGAGCTATTGGCCGTGGCACATCGCTGACCTCTTGGTCCATCATCCCCACAGTCTGTGGGTTCCGGCGGTTTTGGCCCTGGGGTTTGGGAGTCTCTTGGCCTATAAGGCCAAAGGGTCCGCTTTCACCACGTGGGGCGGCCCGCCCCAAGCGGGCCGGGGCCAACACGGCACGGCCCACTGGCGGCCCGCCTCCGACCTTCACGATGGCCTCTATCAATGGAAGCCACCGGATAAACACGGGAAACAGCCACCCACCGCGCCAAAGTATCCTGGGAGTCCCGAACATCGACCCCGTAGCGGCATCGTGGTGGGTCAAGCGGGTCCGACATCCCTGTGGGTGGCCAATGGCGAAGATCATGTGCTGCTGGCCGGCACCACCGGCGCAGGCAAGTCCCGACGCGAATTTCTGCCAACGATTGGTCTGCTGGGACTCGAAGGGGAATCCAGCTTTGTCATCACGGACCCGAAAGGGGAGTTATTCGCGTTCGCTGCGGCGTGGCTAACCTCGCAGGGCTATGACGTCGTCCGCTTTGACTTGCGTGACCCCCGTAAAGGGGGACAGGGGGCGCGGTGGAACCCGGTGGAAGCGGTTGCGGCGGCCCTTGAGCGTGGCGACGTCGGGTTTGCTTCGCAAATGGCCTGGCAAATCGCCCACGGGATTGGGGCCAAGTCCACCAAAGTCAACGATGAATATTGGTCCAGCACAGCGGAGGCTGTGGTAGCCGGCCTGGTGCTGGCCGTTGCGGCGGGCAATCCCTATCGTGATGACCCAGATGGTGACCAGAAGGCCCAACGGCTCGCGCTGGAACGGCTTCTCGTGACATGGCGCGATTTGCCGCCAACGATTCAGTTGCGGATTCAAGAGGCCCAAAAAGCCCCCAAGGACGCTCCGCTGCAGATTTGGGATTGGCCGGAGCGTACGGCCGCCCACCTGGTCAGCGTCTATCGCAGCCTGGTCTACGGCGGCACGGGCGGCCGCATCCTCGATATCTGGATGGATCTCTTGCCTGTCGGACACCCGGCCCGAGACGCCTGGGCGACCATCGCGGCCTCCTCCGGATCAGAAAAGACCCGGGCCGGCATTTTGTCATCAGCCCTCGCGGACCTCCGGCTGTTGAGCGAACCGGATCTCCAATGGCTGCTGAGTGATCAGGGGATGGCGCTCGACCAACCCGGGCAGAAAAAAACGGCGGTCTTTCTGGTGGTGCCGGATGATGATTCCACCCGATATCCGCTGGCGACCCTGTATTTGAGTCAAATGATTGCCGCCCTCACGCGATTCGCGGACAGCCAACCGAGTGGCCGGCTGCCGATTCCGGTGTTGTTTTTGTTGGATGAGTTTGGGGTGCGCTTGGAAGTGGCCGCTTAATGCGACCACGTGGACGAGTTTGAAATCTGCCTTAGCCAGGCAGTGAGCTCGATATGAGAATGGCTCATCATCACCCGGCTCATCCGAAGGGGAAACCCGACGGGGAGTATAGCATGCCGGGAAAAGGCCCAAGTCCGTCAACCATCAGATGGCGACTGCGGGTCAGATGACCGGGACGATATGAGGATAAAGGCTGGTCTGCCTGAACGACAGTGAGAGGGGTTTTATCGTCAACTGCGGCGGAAAGATGGTTACAAACGCCGTATGGACGCGCGGTGGCGTAGAGTTGCCCGAACTGCGACCACCACCATATCGCGCGCCCGCCCAGCCGCCATCCGCGGAAAATCGCCAACGTCGTATCCGACAATCGTCCATGCTGGTTCAAACCCGTCTAACCAAGGATGACCTAAACCGGAATGCTGACCGTCGGTCAGCTATGCGCAACGGCGCTGAATATCCGGCAGGGTCACGGAGTCCCCGTAGTAGTCAGCGGTCGGGAAAGCCGACCACAGGGCGAAGGGGGACAGTTTACTCTCTAAGACACGTAAGGAAGGATGCGTGAGGCATCATGAGAAATCCCCAAGTCGTCTTGGAACAGCTACAACAGCATGCATCACAGCCAGACTACCTGTTCCACCGGCTCTATCGAAATCTCTACAACCCGGACTTCTTCCTATTGGCGTATCAGAACCTCTATGCCAATCAGGGGGCCATGACACCGGGAGCCGACGGCACAAGTTTGGACGGGGTGGGACTCCCGCGTATCGAATCCTTGATTCGGACGCTCAAAGACCACAGCTACCATCCACAACCGGCCCGACGCCAATACATTCCGAAAAAGGGCGGCGGTCAACGGCCCTTGGGCATCCCCTCCGCCAATGACAAGCTGGTACAGGAAGTCGTGCGCATGCTCTTGGAGAGCATCTATGAGCCCACGTTCTCGAAGTATTCCCATGGGTTCCGGCCCGGGCGGAGCTGCCACACGGCGCTGGCGCAGATTCAACACAACTTCACGGGGGTCAAGTGGTTCATTGAAGGCGATATCAAGGCCTACTTTGATACCATCGACCATGACACCCTCGTGAACATCCTGCGGCGGCGCATCCAGGACGAGGCATTCTTGGCGCTGATTTGGAAGTTCCTTAAAGCCGGATACCTTGACCAGTGGCAATTCCACAGGACATACAGCGGAACCCCCCAAGGGTCCGGAGTGAGTCCCATTCTCGCCAATCTCTACCTCCATGAGCTCGACCAGTTCATGGCGCGATATCAGGCGAGCTTTAACCGCGGAACCCAACGGACCCACAGCAAGGAATATGGGCGGCTTCAGGGTATCCACCAGCGGCGCCGAGAGCACTATGCGGCCCACTGGGACACAATGACCCCCGAAGCAAAGGACGCCGCCCGACGAGACATCCGAAAGATACGCGCAAAGGTGTTGCGGACACCCTCGAAAGACCCGATGGATCCGAACTATCGACGCATTCAGTACGTGCGTTACGCTGACGATTTTTTGGTGGGTGTGATTGGCAGCAAGGCGGACGCCGAGGCTATCAAGGCCGACATCGGCCAATTCCTTGCCCAGCAACTCCAGCTCACGCTGTCACCCGAAAAGACGCTGATTACGCCCGGACGCCACAAAGCCCGGTTTCTGGGCTATGACGTCATGGTGAGTGACGACAGCGCCACACGGCGGACGCGTCGCGGTCAGGTGCGGATCTTTAACCAGCGGGTTCGACTCGAAGTGCCAAAAGACCGATGGATGGGTAAGTTGCAGGCTCTGGGCATCCTCAAAATCACCGTGGACGCTCGCGGCCGCGAGCGATGGAAGCCCCTGCAACGGGACGACCTCATGGGACTTGAACCGCGCGAGATTGTTGCATGGTACAACGCGCAAATCCGAGGCATGTACAACTACTATCGACTGGCGCAGAACGCGTCCGTCCTTCAGAAGTTCTACTATGTCTTGGAATATAGCCTGTACAAGACATTCGCCGGCAAGTTCCACACGACGGTCGCTCAGGCCAAAATGCGCTTTACCCATCATGGGGTATTCAGCGTCGAATATGCCACCAAATCCGGTCTACGCCATGTGAGCCTCTATGGCGGTGGGTTTCCGCGCATTCAAACACCCCTGCTGGGGCTCGTGGATATCCTGCCGGAACGGCGGGACGCCCCGCGCCCCAAGGAACTCTTCTTTCGGATGAAGGCGACACGGTGCGAACTCTGCGGAACTCGCGGGATTCCCGTGAGGGTCCATCAGGTCCGCAACCTCAAAAGCCTCACGGGTCAGTGGGAATGGGAACGGACGATGCTCAAGATGCGACGCAAGACGTTAGTGGTATGTGAACCCTGCCACGCAGGGATTCACCCGCTGTAGCTGACGAGTAAATGGAGAGCCGTATACATCGAGAGGTGTACGTACGGTTCGGGGGCGAGCATCCGGAAACCCGTCTCCGTAAGGAGGCCTCGGCGCTGGATGCTTAGCCTACAATTTTCCTCCGCTCCCGAACCTGAGTCAAATCGTCACCGCCGCGCGATCGCGCGGTATGCGCCTGATGCTGGGCTTGCAGAGCTTCAGTCAACTCAAACACGCCTACGGCCCCGACACGGCGCAGACGGTGCGCGAAAACCTTGGCACATGGGTCTATCTTTTGACGAGTTCGCCAGACATGGCGGAGGAAATTTCCAAACGCCTCGGGACGTACACCACGCGCACAGAAAGTACGAATTACCCCAAACCGGCGCTGCTCTCGACGTCGACCTTCGGTCTGCGCAACTCTTCGCAAGGCGAAAGCCTGACGTCGCGTCCGCTGATGACCGCCGACGAGATTATGCGGTGGCCCGATAATCAAGCGTTGATTCTCCAACAACGCAAACCCGGCGCCCGCTTACCCCTGCCCGATCTGTCGGTCTGGCAGCAAGCCGGCTTATTTACCGCATTACGCCGCTCCACAGAGCCCATGGTCATGCCGGACGGGGGACGCCCCCCCGACATCTGGTGGCCGCTCGTCCGCACAGCGGACGATGCGCTACCGGCCCCAGCGGTGAGTCCTGAGGCTGACATCACCCCACGAGAGGAGGAGTCATTGATGGTCGAAGCGGAGCTGCTGACCCTGTCCCCTGCGGACGAAGCGCTCTTTGTGATGGGTCAGGACTTAGACTTGTTGGACTAAACCACCATCCATTTCGCACGACGGCGGCCGACCCCGGTGGGTGGGCCGCTTGTCGATCATCGGCACACCGCCGAAGGAGGACACGATGACGATGACTAATCAAGAAGCCCAAGCCGCAGTCACCCAGGGAATTCAACAGCTGATTGACGATCCGACGCAATGGCAGCGGTGGGCCCGCACCCAAGCGCAGTTTCATCATTACAGCCCCGGCAATGTCTTGCTCATTGGGGCTCAACGACCGGACGCTACCCAAGTGGCCGGCTACCGCACGTGGCAAAGTCTCGACCGCTTTGTGCAGAAGGGAGAAAAGGGGATTACTGTGTTGGCCCCGGTGACCCGGAAGGCCGAGGATGCGGAGCTCGCGACTCCGGGTGGCGACACCACGACGCCGCGCACCATTGTCTCGTTCCGGCCGGCGACGGTCTTCGATATTAGTCAAACGGCCGGCCGACCCTTGGACATCCCCGAAGCCCGCGACATCGTCGGCAATCAATTCCAGGGTGTCCTACACAGCCTCATTACCCACGCCATCCCGATTCCGGTCCACTTCGACGCGCTGGAACCCGGCACCTACGGCGTCTGGCGGCCCCAACAAGGCACGATCACCATTTCGCCGGACTCATCCCCAGACATGCAGCTGGCCACCTTGCTCCATGAATGGAGTCACAGCATCGGCCACCCCACGGGTAGCCACTTCGCGGGCCACCGGGGAACGGAAGAGGTGACGGCCGAAACGACCGCCTATGTCCTCAGCCAGATGGTCGGCCTCGATACGAAGAGCTTCAGTCAAGCCTACGTCGCCGGCTGGAGCGACATGAAACCGGAGCAGGTCAAGGCGACCCTGGCGGACGTGAGCCATCGCGTCCGCGTGATCACCGCCACGATTGAACAAAGTCCGGACCCGCTGCTCCAACAACTCGCGGCGACTTGGAATCCGATTGCCGGAGCCCGTCGGGAGCGCACGCCCGAAATGGCGGAGCGTTAAGTCGACCAGACCTCACGCCCAATCATCGCTTCGCGAAAAACCCGGATGCTGGGGCTCTCTCCGGAGAGCCCGGGCACGCGGGCTTTTGTGACAGCCCTTGCGAGAAAGGAGGAACTCCGATGCCCTTCGTGACACAATTGCATACCGCCATTACCACCGCCAGCGGCTGGATCACCGGTCTGGCCGTCGCCGGGGGCGGGGGCATGCTCGGCTACCACGGGTTGGCCCGCAACTTTGAGGAAGACCCGTCCCGCGTGGCCCACCACAATCAAAGCATGAAGAAAATCATCGTCGGCACCGCCATCGTCGGCGGCGCCAGCGGCATCGTGGCCACATTCGGCCACTTTTTTGGCCTGTAATTCCGTTCCGTACTCCGGTGGCGGGGCTCCAGACTCAGGGAACCCCGCCCTCGGGTATGATGGCGCAAAGGAGGTATTTGTCCATATGGCCGATGACACGCAAGCTCAGACGCCACAGTTAGGAGCGCCCCCGACGCGGCCCGCGTCGGCGCAAGAAGCGGATCAGCTCATCGCGGAGGCCCTGAAGCAGCCAGACCTGTCTCCTGCGGCCAAAGCGGCGCTTGGGCCGATCACCTGGTACATCAAGGAACTGCAGCGCGAAATTGATACACTCCGGGCACCGGTTCGATGGTTGCAATCGCTGCGGACCCGGCTCGAAACCCAGAACACGCAGGAGACCCAATGGGCCCAGCTCGTCGCCCAATCTGCGTTGCATCCGCTACCCTCGGTGGCGCCCGAGCCGGCCGTGTGGGCCACGCAAACGTGGAATCCCCCGCCGGATCAACTGTGGGTGCCGCTGGCCAGCGCCGACCCGAGTCCTCGCTGGGTCAACACGACCCTCAAAAGCATCGCCACCGAGCATCCAGGTGGCCAAGTCTTTGTCGAGCGCTGGTCGACTACCGCCCTTTTTGTCAACCACCTCCGGAGTATTGCGCGGGGACCGGATCGGGGAGAGGAGCGGTAACCATGGGGGGCCTGATTCTCGACGCCATTGTGTATCTCTTGCAACACTTCCTGGATGGCTTTACCACGTTGATGACAACATGGATGGCACAACTACAAACCATCGGCATTACCGAAGCGCAAAGCGCCTTCGTCCGGCACGTGGATGGCGTGATGGAAGGGGTGGCCGTCAGTCTCCTGGTGCTCTATCTCGCCTACACCGGGGTCCATGAATACATTCTCTGGGGCGAAGGCGCCATGGACACGGACGGCTCGCATGTGTGGCGCGGGGCCTTGATGGCATCCCTCGGCATCGCCGCGGCCTCGGCCTTTACGATCGGTATTTTTCGGTGGGGGATGGATCTCGCCGGCACCGTCGCCGGCGTCCACGTCTATCAATCCGGTCTCACTGTGACGCGGGTCTTTGTGGGGCTTATTACCACAGAGTTCAGTGGGATTGAAGTCCTCATCCTGCTCCTCATCTATGCGGTGACGGTGGCCTTGCTCCTGGTAGTCGTCCTCACAACGGCCATCCGGGCCGCGGAACTCGCCTTTTACACAGCGGCGGCCCCGCTGTTTGCCTTGGGTCTCGTGAAACGCGACCACGGCATCTTTAAGGGGTTCTATCAGAAGCTCATCATTCTCGCCATCTCCCAGGCCGTGGTCATCTTCGCCGTGAAAGCGGGCAACGCGGTCATCGCGAACATGGGGCACACTCTCACATCCGTGGCCACGGCACCACTCCTGTACCTCGGCTTCCTCTGGGTCGCCCTGCGAGGGCCGCATATGCTGAGTGATATGATTTATCATACGGGTGTCGGAAACAATGTCCTGATACCACTCGGCAAATTCGGTGGCCAGACTGCGGTCAACAGTTATGCCAAGAGCCAGGCCGCTAATGCGGCCACCGGTGAAGGGGGGACCAATGCATGAGAGATTTCTATGGGCGGCCGGCGGTGCCCGTCCCCGTCATTAAGCGCGAATATGACCCATCCCAAGATCCGTGGCTCCCGGTCCGGCGGCTCCTAACATGTCCCAGCTGCCACACGATCGCGCTGCACCAAGAGACCGGCAATCCCCAACAGGAATACGATCGGCTGATTCAAGCCCGGGTGGGACAGCCCGCGGAATGCAGCGCCTGTCATACCTGGAGCATTCTCGGGACGATTCTCGAACCGGGTCGTCGCTACCTGAAAGGACAACGGGTCCCGTGTCCGGACTATGCCATTCCGCCCCAATATCGCGAACGCCACGAGGAGGAGCGATAACACATTATGGCTCAGTACCTAGTGCCCCGCCCGGTGAGGCGGGGCTATGAATTTGGCGCCGGCATCGGCTGGGCTGAGGTCCGCATCTTGGGCCTCGGCTTTTTTGTTGGGGGAGGCCTCGCCGCCGGCGTTGGATTCCTTGGCCTTCCCACGTACATCACGGCCGCGGCCTTTGTGCTCCCCGCCGGGGCGGCCGCGGGCAGCGTGCTGCTCGAAATTAATGGGCAGCGGCTCCATCGCCACCTTCAGGCCGCGGGCCGCTGGCGCCAAGGACCACGCCGCCGTCTGTTTTCCCTCCACTATCCGTCGGAGTGGTAATGCCTCAGAAAGGGTGTGACATTCGATGTTTCGCAAATCTCCCGCGCCGGTGGCCACCAGCGCCACAGCGCCGCCGCCGGCCGCGCAGGACTGGCTACCCATCCGCGACCTGCATGATGGCTGTCTCATTCGCCCGGATGGCGGCGTTGTGGGTGGACTGACTATCGCCCCTTTTTCCCTTCAGCTGAAAAGCGCCCGGGAAGTCGAGACCCTCGTGCGCGCCTTTCAAGTTGCCCTGAACGGCTTGACCGTCCCGTGGCAGGTGCTGTCTATCGGCCGGCCGATGGATCTCGACGCCTATCTCGAATCGTTGGACCGTCAGCTGATGGAGAGCGACCCACGTCGGAAGCCGCTGTTGCGGGAATACCTCCGCTGGGTCAGCAACATGGTGCGCTCCGGCAGCACCGTGGAACGCCGCTACTACCTGCTCCTCACGCGCCACGGGCCCGATGCCGTGAGCGAACATCGCGAGCATCTGCGGGCCGTCGCGGAGGACTTGGCCCGGATCAGTACGGGTTTCCGGTCGGTGCCCATGACAGACGCCGATTGGCGGGAGCTCTTGTTTCTGGCCTTTCACGCAGACCAATCATCTATCGAACGGGTACCGACGGACCGCGTCGGCATTCCGAGTCGCTATGAAGGAGGCGCTTCCTAAGTATGACCTTATCGTTAAAACGTCCGCGCAAACCGTCGCCGGCCGCGGGTCATCCGACCGGGCGGGCGCCGGGCAGCCACCTGCGCTCCATCTTCAGTCCCATGGCATTGGAGTTTGGGCGCACGAGCATGCTGGTCGGTGATCGCTGGGTTCGAGCCTATCTCATCACGGCCTTGCCACCCCATGTGGACGCGGGCTGGCTCGCCAAGGCAGCCAATACGCCGGGAGTGACGCTGGCGCTGCATGCTATTCCGGAAGACCCTACCACCCTGGTGATGGATCTCTCCCGCAAGATCGCCCAACTCGCAGGGCAGCTGGAAACCCGTTCGTCCGCCCTCACCCAGCAGCGCACCGCCCAACAGCTGCATGACGCGGAAGCGCTGATGCGGCAACTGGATGCCGAACAACAAGGGGCGTTCACGACGGCCGTAATCCTGCTCGTCTCCGCGCCGGATGAAGCCACGGGTCTCCAAACGGCGCGGCGGGTTGAAGGACAGTTAGGCGCGCACGGCATCCGAGCGCGCACCTTGAGCTTCCGCCAAGAAGCCGGCCTCCAAGCGGCCGGCCCGTGGGGTCTCTTGCCCTCCGAATTGCTGGGAGACACCCCGTACGTGCTGCCCGTCAGCACGCTCGCCGCCAGTTGGCCTTTTTCCAGCGGCGGCATCAACCACGGTCGGGGCATTGCCTTGGGGCAGGATGACAGCCACAGTCTCGTCCTCGTGGACCGCTGGGACCCGCCGAACACGGCGGGGATCACCAATAAGAACTGGAATCTCTTGGGTCCCTCCGGTGGTGGGAAGACCTTTGCCGCGACCTTGACACTGCTTCGCGAATACGCCCTCGGCGCCAAAATTTATGTGCTCGACCCCGAAAAACGGGAGTATCAGCACGTATGCCACCGCGTGGGCGGCAATTGGCTAAATGCGGCCGGCGGCCGCACGAGGCTCAATCCCTTTCAGGCCCGGACGGCCGAACGCGAGGAGGATTCGGGCCTCGGAGCGTTGAGTTTGCACATCCAATGGCTGCTGACCTTTCTCAACACCCTCATGCCCGGACTCTCGGCCACTGCTCAGGCGCTTTTGGCGGCCGCTGTCCGGGAGACCTATGAAGCGGCTGGAGTTGCCCTCGATGTCGATCCAGAGACCGTCCCGAATGACCGATGGCCCCACATTGGCGATCTCTACCGCGTTTGTCAGCAGCATGCGGCGCAGGATGGGCAAGAGGACTGGCATACGCTCGTCGCGCTCTTGCAAGAACCCGCCATCGGAACCCTCGGCCCTCTATGGGCGGGGCCGTCGACGGTGCCGCTGTCTCAGGATGCGAACTTTGTCGTCGTGGACCTCATGGACTTGAAGGATGCGCCGGACAACATCAAACGGGCGCAATACTACAATGTGCTGGGCTATCTCTGGGATCTCATCCGGCGCGATAAGACGGAGCGCAAAATTCTGGTGGCGGACGAAGCCTGGCTCTTGATTGATGCGCAAAACCCGGCCACGTTGCGGTTTTTGAAGCAAGTGGCGAAGCTGATTCGGGGCTACAATGGGAGCCTCATGACGATTACCCAGAATGTCTTCGATTTTCTGGCACCGGCCGTGCGTCAGGACGGCGAGCCGGTCTTGACGAATGCCGCCATTACGCTCTTTATGCGGCAGAACGACCGGGAGTTGCAATCCTTGGTCGAATTGTTCCGGTTCAGTGAAGAAGAGCAATCGAAACTGTCCGGCGCCCTCCGAGGCCAAGGCCTTTTGATCGCCGGCAACAGCCGGGCCTGGATTGAAGTCCAGCCCAGTTCCTATGAAGAAAACCTGATCGTCCAACCGAGCCAACCCACCGTCTAATCCCGTGTTCACGGACGTGTAAGACCCGCCACAGGGCTGGGTCTTTTTCGTATGCGGGATGACACAGGATGAAATCCCAGCAGGGAGAGAAAGGGGAGACCACGATGGCACAGAGCAACGCGGATCGGGTATCACAGGCCGTTGTCGCGGAGATCAAGCGGCGGGTGATGCGCCGTCTCTGGTGGTGGGTTCTCGCCGGGGGCGGCGGCGTATTGGGCTGGGGGCTGGTTATCCTCATCGGGGCCGTGGCCAGCGTGACATTGCTGGCCGGTACCGGCCAGTGGTTCGCCAATCTCTTCGGCCCCAGTCCGCCGGCGATTGCCACCGAAATGAGTCGTCCGGCCGAATGGCTCAACCTGGCCACCGTGGAGGGCGCCCCACTGGGTGTGCCGAACGTCCTGGCCCTGGCCGTCATGAACGCGGCCTCGGATGGTGAAGCCTATGGGGACCGCTACTATTGCTCGAACCAGCAGAGCGCCGGGGAATCCTGCCGGCAAGCGTATCATCCCGGGGTGCTGGGCATCGGGCCGCACGGCGTGACGACCCTCGGCATCGGGTATGGGCTCATGGGCATCGATTCCCAGAGGGGGCTCATCCCGGCCGGCCAATCACCTCATGCCACCCTATGGAACGTGGCCACCGGGCTCAAGGCCCTGGCGCACGACCTGCGAGCGGGATGGCAGGCAGGCCTCACTACCTTTCATCAGACGGTGCAGACGCCGCCCGGGTGGCGGCCCAGCGGTTCTTATGCCACGCAAATCCGGGGCTTGGTGCAAAGCTACGATGCCGGCCCGACGCTCGGCGCCTGGGCCTTGGCGCCGTGGTCGCACAAAACCGGGCAGTTTACCGATCCCGGCCACCAGCCGGAATGGGTCTTTGTCGTCGGCACCGCGCCGATCGGCCCGGCGGGCACCGCGGCCTGGGCACCGCCCACGACCGTCCGCACCCGCAATCCTAAAACGGGGCAGGTCACAGTGACAACTCAGACACATGCGGTTCACTACCAAGACTTGGGTGAACCCCTCCAAGTCTGGGGCACGACGCAGAGCGGCCATCATGTGGCGTTTGAGCTCTCGTCGGTACCCGGCTCGACCGTGCCGGTGTGGTCCGGAGGCGTGGTCTGGGGCGCGCGCGTGCCCCTGACGGGTCCCAACCAGCTGGTGATGATTCATGCCCAGTGGAGCAATGGGGTCCGGGACACGATCAACTGGCCGGAGCAGGCGTCGGGTGCGGTAGGCACCGTGCAGCTGATTTCCAATACCCAGGCGCTTCATCGTTGGTGGGCGGCCATTGGCGCCGCCGCCACACACACCGCCGGCACCATCTCGGTGGCTACGCTCGAAGATGCCATCGGGGCGGTGATGCTCCATGAAAGCGGGGGCAACCCGACGCTCTATGCCAACGGCAACCCCCATGGGGCGTATGGCCTTATGCAACTCGAACCGGCGACCGCCCGGGGCCTGCCGGGCTATGTCCCCGGCGCCCGGCACAATCCGCAAGAGAACCTCCGGCTCGGCGCGGAGCTCCTCACGGCGCTCTATGACCAGACGCATTCCTGGCATATGACCTTTGCGGAGTATTACAACGGTTCGCTGCCGCCGAACTACCACCCGGGAATGACGTGGGCGCAAATTGCCCCCGCGGAAAATTTCGTCCCCGCCGGCGGCAATACCGAAACGGTGGCCGCGTATGCCGACGCGATGGTTGCGGAAATGGCGCTGGTGAAGCATCAAGCGCCCACCGGGTAACAAAGGAAGGGATGAAGACCGTTGGTGATCGACACGCCACCGCCGGGCGCGGCACGGCAGCGCCCATGGCTCTGGGGTTGGGGACGATCGCATCGGGAGTCTCGGCTGGCCCAGGCTGCCCTGGCCACGGCCCGCGGGTGTTTCTAACCAGGAGGTGCACGATTTATGAATCCACACACCGACGCACGCCGTCAACAGCGGTTCGTCCGCATCATGGGCGGCCTGGTTCTGACCGCTGTCGCGACGGGAGTCATCAGCTATGCCTTAAAGGGCCATCACCACCCGCAGGGGGTGCTCGCGCATTCGCATCCCGTGCGGGATCAGGGGGCCCGCCTGCCGTCTCGGCTTCAATCGCAGAGATCCCCCGGGCCCGCGACCCCTCGGGCAGCTGCCCGCCTGGCGGCCAGCTTCCAACAGGCCACGCACCAACCAGTCCCGAGCGATCTGGAGACGGTGACGGTCCCCTGGGCCTCCCATCAGATCTGGGTCATCGACCCGATCGGCATCACCAGCACCAATAATCCCAACCCGACGCTCTGGTTCGGGGAGAAAATCGGCACGGACCCGTGGCAGTGGATACCCAGCACGCTACCCGGGGCGCTCAATCCCGCTCTACCCAAGCCGGTCCTTCAAGCTTTGCAGTGGGCGTGGGATCTCAATCAAGGGCAGGCTGGTCCCCCTCTCGACGGCACCATTCAATGGTCCGCCCTCACCGGCCACGTGGGCATGCCGGCCGGGTGGACGATGCACGCGCTGCCCGCCGCGGATAGCCCGCTGGGGCAGCCGACCATCACCCTGACGGTGTGGATGCGAAGCTATACCGGCTCCTTCACCGGATATTACGGGGTGGCCACGGCTTGGGATGCGCGCCATGCCGCCACGGGCAACCATGGCTTGATGGGGTTACAGGCCGCCCCCGGGCCTCTCAGCACCCTCGTGCAGAACCCCTAGCCGAAGGGAGACAAGGAGACATGGGGACCGCTCCGCGACCAATGGACACGCTGACGCTCACCCATGGGCTGATCATCCGGCCCCCGTGGGTGGAACGCATTTTAGACGGGCAGAAAACCTGGGAGATCCGGGGAACCAACACCCAGATTCGAGGACCGATTGCGCTGATCCCCAGTGGCTCCGGCCGCATTGTCGGGGTGGTGCAGTTGGTTGCGGTTCGGCGTCTCAGCCTAGACGCATTTCGCGCGGGGGTACCGTATCACGCGATAGACGATGCCGCTCAACGCCCGTTGCCGTATCCCACCTGTTATGCCTGGGTCTTCGAAGACCCGCGCCGCTTGCCGCAGTCCATCGCCTACACGCACCCACGGGGTGCCGTGCGGTGGGTCCGATTCCAACCGCCCGTCGTGGTTAACCCATCTGATCGATGAAAGGAGATTGGTTCATCATGCATCCTACCTGCGTTCATCCGCAACGCTCCTGGCGTACCCGTCTCTTGACCACCCTCGCGCAACAGGCGACCGAGCGCGCTCAACACGTCTTCGCGCGCCTCCTCTTCGCCATGGGTTTCGTGGCCCTCGCCCTCTGGTGTACCGTCCGTCCGCTCGGGGATCCCGTTCCCCCCCTCTATGGGATCGGCTTCCGCACCGGATGGATCATGGCCCGTCTGCTTATGCCCCTGTTGACCATCCTGGGTGGCCTCGGCATGCTGGTCGGCGGCGGCGCGCCGCTGCGCCAAAGCGCGGGCCGGCACTGGGCCATCGCTGGCGCGGTCCTGCTCTTCGCGTCGGGTGCCGGCGCTCTCGGCCGTCACGGGCTCCATCCCCTGGCCACCGGACATTGGAGCCTGACGGGGAGCCAACTCGTCGTGCTGGTGCTGGGCGCGGTCATGGCGCTGGCCATGCAAACGGCGCTGCTCACGATGCTGCGCGCGATCACTGCGCTCTTGAGCACCGCGCCCGTCTGGTGGGCGCGCCGCTGGCTGCGCACCCACCGGATGCCCGTATCCGACCAATAAGGAACCCCTTTGACACAAGAAAGGTAGGTGTTCAGTAATGGCGACGCGCGAATCGTTTCGTCACGTCCAAGAAACCACGGCGGCCTTGAGGCAGATCCCCTTGGCCACCGTCATTCCCCTCGCTTTTCCCACCGCGGCGGGGCCGACCCCCGGTCAAGGGCCGGGCGTGGTGCAATGGCAGCTGCCCGATGGCAGCAAGGTCAATGTGAAAACCACGGCACAATCCGATCTGTACCGCGTGTGGAGCGGCCCGCAAGCGGGGCGCGCCGGCGCCGGCGCCATTAACTTCTTAGTCGACCTCGGCGTCTGTCCGGACTTCCCGAGCGCGAAGGCGTGGCTTCATGATGCCGTGCCGACGATCACACCCCCGCGGTCCCCCGCACCCGAGCCCGAGAGGCCGCCGACACCGTTTCAGATGCCGCATTTTGTCCGCAATCCCATCGACGCATGGCCGGTCATCGTGGACTATCTCAGCGACGTGCGCCAGTTGCCGGCCTCGCTCCTCCGGACGGTGATGCACCAAGACCCTCCCGCGATTCTGGCGGGGTGGGGCCCCAAATATGGCCATTACCTCCTTTTTCCCTGCTGGGATCACAGCCAACCCCTCCACGATAGTCACCCCACCGGGGCGATCCTGCGCTGGCGGCATCCCGATCGCGATCCGGCACCGGAATGGTTTGGCGGGAACCCGCGGCCGATGGCCCCAGGGAGTCACAAGCAAGCGGGGTGGTGGCAGATCGGTCCGCGTGACGCCGCCACCCTGATTATCACCGAAGCCCCCATTGACGGATTAACCGTGGCGGCGAGCCTGCCCACCGTGACGGAGCGGACGCCGGATCTCCCGGCCGACGTGGCGATTTGCGCCTTGGGCGGGGAGGCGGGCTTTACCCCCCGGCAACTCGCGGGGCATCAGCGGATTCTCATCGCGACCGACAACGATGCGGCCGGCGCACGCTTTGCGGCCCAGATTCGCGCGGCCGCCGCACCGGGCCAAACCGTGGAGCGGGTGAGCCCCCCGGCGGGGTATAAGGATTGGAATGCCGCGTGGCACGATCAGCCGGCGTGGTCCCGGGTCACGTGGGCGCGCGCACTAGACCGCCTCCAGGCTCGGGAGGTGGAGCGGTGAGCCGCACGGGTCGGCGCTTGAGCGCCGTCGTCATCGGACTCGGGCTCTTAAGCTTCCTGGCAGGACGGGCCCGCGCTGTGCCGTCGCCCCCGCCTGAAACCGCGATATCGCCCGCCGCCATGGTGTCCGCTTCACCGCTCACGTGGATCGGCGAGCCGCAAGCGGGGTTTGGCCCCTGGCAAGCCGCGTTACAGCACGCTAAGACCGGCGTCGAGGTCAATCAATATCTCTTGACCGATACGGCCTATGTCCAGGCGCTCATTCAGGTAGCCCAGCGCGGCATTCCCGTGCAGGTGATCGTGGCCGCCAATCCGGTTCACGATGCGGCCGCCGTACCGGAGGAACGGCAGCTCTTCGCGGGCACCCGCGTGCGTTGGCATCGGGCCCCCGGACGTTTCGACCAGCCGTATGCGACAGACCATGCCAAGTACCTCATCGTCAATCCCGGCCGCCCGAACGCGTTGGCCATTCTGGGCTCGCCCAATGGCACGGCCAGCGCCTTCGGCGGGTGGAATGCGGAGGCGGCGATCGAGACCACGGAACCGGCGATCACGCAGGCCCTCACGGCGGTGTTCCGGGCCGATTGGCGGGGGACGGCCGCCGGGCCGACTCCCCGAAAAACCTTGGTGGTTTCGCCCGGCGCGGAACCGGCGCTCCGGAGCATGCTGGCCGGTACGGGGCCCGTGGACGTGGCCACCGAGGAACTGGGGGATGTGCCCGCGCTGTATGCGGCACTCGCCCGCCATGGCGCGAACGCCCGCTTGCTCATTCCGCCGCAAGCGGTTCAATCCGCCGCAGGGAGAGAATGGGCGGGGCGCTTAGACGCAGCGGGGGTTCACATCCGGATTCTTGCGACGCCTTATGTCCATGCCAAATTGCTGATCACCGCTCACCAAACCTGGGTGGGCTCCCAGAACTGGTCGGAACCCAGTCTCATGAATAATCGGGAGGTGGGCCTCATCACCGCTAATGCGGCCATTCACCGGGCCGCCATGGCTTGGTTCAATGGCCTGTGGCGCCAGGCCCACCCTCTACCCTGATGAAAGGGGGCACCACTGCGTGACTCAACCACAGACACCACCGGAGTTTTACACCACGACTGAGGTGGCCCGCATCCTCCGTTGTTCCCTGCGGACGGTCCAGAACATGATTCACCGCCAACAACTGCCGGCCTATATCGTCGGCAAAAATCGCTACCGCATTCCGCGCAGCGCGCTCACCGCGCTGATCCATCGCCCGGATGCCGAACCCGAGGAGGTGACCCCATGCGCTGGTACCTCAGTGGACCCATGACGGGGCTGCCGGACCTGAATCGTCCGGCCTTCCAACACGTGGCCGCCACCATCCGCGCCGCGGGCCACGACGCCCTGAACCCGGCGGAACTCTGTCCCCCAGGCATCCCCTGGAAAGCGGCCATGCGCATCGATCGGGCCGCCCTCCAGACGGCGCAGGGGGTGATTTGCTTGCCCGGCTGGGAACGCTCGCGCGGCGCCCGCATCGAAGTCTGGCTCGCCCGCCGACGCGGACTCCCCGTCTGGACCTTGGGCGACTGGTTATTGGCTTATGCGGCCTAACGGTCGCGGAACATCAACTGCCTCTCGTCTGATGGCACGGGGCCTTGGATATGGGGGTACGGGGTATAATAAACATAAGGGGCTCCATGCGCCACTCCGTCTCAGGAATAAAGCCGCGTGACAGAGGACGTTCATGCTGCTTCGGGTTGCCCAGCGCTTAAACAAGCTAGGCGCCTCAGACGGATTCGATTGCGGCTCGGTCACCGCGTCTCTTGGCCGCCGCCAGCCCTGTGTTGCTGATACTGGGCGGGGGCGATAATATGGATCTAACACCGATCGATTCGACCCTTATCGGCGTGTCTATGAGGAGGTGACGCCATGGCTCAGACACATGTTCCAGTATCGCTCGCGATTACCTTTGATCGGGACGCCTTGGCCGATATCTGCCATCAGTATTGCGTGCAAGAACTGGCCCTGTTCGGGTCCGTCTTGCGGGCGGACTTCGGACCGCACAGTGATGTTGATGTTCTGGTAACATTTTTGCCAGGTACTGCGCTCACGCTCCTATGGCTGGGAGGCCTCACCGCCGAATTGGAATCCCTGTTTGGGCGCACCGTGGATCTGGTCCATCGGCCGGCCTTGCGTGCGTTTCTTGAAGCCGAAATTCTTTCCACCAAGGAGGCCATTTATGTCCAGACGTCACTTTCGCACGAACTGGGATTACCTCAACGACATCGCAGACGCCCTGGATAAGCTACGGCAACTCACGCAGGGGATGACCTTTCAGATATTTGCGGACGATTGGCGGACCTACCATGCCGCCTTTTCACTCTTGGAAATTGTGGGTGAAGCCAGCGGGCGGGTGACGCCCGACTTCCAGGCCTTACACCCGGCCATCCCCTGGGCCGCCATGAAAAGCATGCGGAACGCCCTCATTCATGGCTACGCCTCTGTGGAACTGGATGTCGTGTGGGACACGCTGCAACAGGATATTGGGGTTGCTGTAGCAAACGACCGAAAATGGCAATAGCCATACAAAAGGCAATGTTTTGCTAGAGAAACGAACGCATACGGCCCTATTATTTGGCTGAGCGTCTCACAGTGACTTCTTTATGAAGGCTCTTGTGACTATCCCCGCGAAAAATGAAATCCTTGTGTATCAAAGGATTGAAGACTTATTGCCATTTCCGTTCCAATGATACAGAAACCCCATGTATCACGGGCGACGTTGTATCGGGCATTACGAAAAGCCGCCGATCGTTGATACCTAGTAGGAAAAGCCTTATTCGTTATCGAACTCTGTGTAGAGGAGTAGGAGGTGGCGCGGATGTCAGTGGTTCTCAGCGAATCACAACGGAGGAAGTCGACAGGCACCTATTACACGAGTAACGCTGTTGCTCAATTTTTAGTGAGTGCCATCGCCATTTCACCGTTGGATCGGGTGCTTGAGCCTTGCTTTGGCGAAGGGGTGTTTATCGATGCATGGCGTCGCCGTACCGTAGGACAGGGTCAACTTGTGGGGTGTGATATCGCTGGGGATGTAGTTCAAAACGGAAGGGCTCGATATCCGGAAACCGATCTCCGGCATGTGGACTTTTTCGATGTACGGCCCGGGTCTTTTGGAACGTTTACCGCTGTTGTCGGAAATCCTCCCTTTGTGCGGTACCAGCGCTTTCAAGGTGATTTGCGCGAAAAAGCCCTGAACTGTGCGCAATCGGCCGGGGTATGCCTGACTTCGTTAAGTAGCGCTTGGGTGCCTTTTTTGATTCATGCGGCTCAGCAACTACACGTTGGTGGCCGCATGGCCGTGGTAGCTCCGATGGAAATAACCTACGCCAAGTATGCTAGACCGTTTCTCCAGTTCCTGGGTAAAAATTTTGGATCCATTCGGATCGTGAGTTTTAACGAGCCTTTATTCCCCGACCTCAGCGAGTCCACCGTCTTGTTGTTGGCTAAAGATTGGGGTCGTCGGTCCACAGGCATCGATCTGATTCATGCGAACACGCTCGATGAGCTACAGGCCGAGGAAATTTGGTTTCATCCCGCGAGGCATGTTCAGTTAGGCCAATGGGAGAATGAAGGGACCCGCTCCCAACGTTTCCGGATTTCGCGAGAAGCGGAAGACCTCTATGAGACGGTTTCGCGGATGGTACCCACCCTCGATGATCTGGCGCGATTGACCATTGGATATGTCACTGGCAATAATACATGGTTTCACCTCGATCGCCAGGCAGTGGTGCAGCGTGACCTTCAGGATGATGTCCGCTTGGTAGTACGTCGGCACGCTGATCTCGGATCGGTTGGTCTTGCGATAAATCTGGATGATCTAGAGCGGTGGGCCGGCCATGGTGCGCATTGGTTATTCGTGCCCAGGGAACCCCTGTCACCAGCGGCGCGACGGTATGTGGCCGAAGGAGAAGAGCAGGGTATTCCCAACGCCTACAAGTGCCGGGTGAGAGCACCCTGGTGGAAAGTTCCGGGTGTCGCTTCGCACGACTTCATGGTCGGTGTCCTATCGTCAAGCGGTCCGCGCGTGATTGGGAGCATGATCCCGGCAACGAACAGTCTCCTGGTGGGAACGTTGAAAACGAATGTGGATGTACGCATATTGGCGGCCGCTTCCATCACGAGCTTGTCGAGTTTGTCGGCCGAGATTGTCGGTCACGCCTTGGGCGGTGGCGCCTTGAAGCTAGAGCCGTCTGAAGCTCGCCGATGGAGCCTTCCGGTTAATCAGGCTCCCGATGAAGCGGCTCTATTAGCGATTGATGACCATCTGCGTTTAGGACGGCACGACGAGGCGGTTGGCATTGCTAACGACGTATTTCTCAAGCGGGGGCTTGGGTTATCCGCGCATGATGTGAATATTCTTGACGAGGCCCTACTGACACTACGACGCCAAAGGACTAAAAGCCCATGACCATGAACTTAAAGGCGTTCCAAGATGCCTTAATTGCGGGCCGGGAGGCATTGAATGCCTACGACGGCGGCCCCGATGGGCGCTCAGCCTCGCGGACCAGCCGGCATGTGGCGCCCATCCATCGATATGTTGCCATGGAGCTCGCAGCTCGCGGGCTCCCAGCATCCGCGATGGTACCCAACCCCGACCGGGAAGATGGCCGGTACATGCCGGAAGGGGTGGATCGGATCATTCATCAATTGCGCCGGAGTCGATTACTGCGCTCGGACGAAGGTCAGGATTGGATTAACCACCGGGAGGAGGATGCCCTCAAATCCCGGCGCAACATCTTAGGCGCTTATCATCAAAAAGAGGTCGATGTGTCGGTTGTCGTGGAAGGGAGTGGCCCCTTAGTCGTGGTGAGCGTAAAGGCTCCTACAAGCAGTGTGGGCAAAAACGCGGTCAACCGATACGAAGAAGGCATCGGTGAAGCGACGAATCTCCACACACGGTTTCCAATGTTGGTCTTCGGATTCTTGATGGTGTTGCCGAAAGTGCCGGAACTTTATGTGGATGGAGAAGGGCCGACCTCTCGGTTTCGCACCGTGGAGAAGTTGTTAGGGGGCACGTCGACCCGGCGTGCCATTACGGATCCGCCGGGTGGCTATGAAGCCGCAGCTTTGGCGCTCGTCGATTATGATCTGGACGTGCCGGCGTTAATTTCGGATGCTCCTGCGCCTGAATCGCCCTTAAGACTCGAGAGGTTTTTCGATACATTGGTAGAGTTGCATCATCAGCGAAACGGGGCCGGGTAGCTGTCCAAGGGGATAAGGCGGGAGGCCCCATAAGCCACATTGGACTCAAATCACGTCATCAACGAATATTCCGCGCGCCCGACTTCAACAAAAAATTCTGCTCCTTCCTATTGCGGGTGCCGGAGATTGCGGCGTTGCGCCAAGAAGGGCCGTAGAGAGGACAGTCAATGCCGATTGAGCACGCGGGGGCCTTGACCATCGATCGTTGACGCTCAGGGTACTCCGCGCCATTGAAGCGGACCGAGGTCTGAAGGCACGCCGGCAGACTAATAAAAAAACGGCAAGCCCTGGGCCTGACCCCACGGTCGTTTATGCTTTGATTGGAAGGGGTCAATTCACCCTTACCTTGCTCAGAGAGGCTGATTCACCATGACCTGTCGCGATGTTCGACGTCCTAACTATGCCGACTCTCATCGTTATGCTTTACGCCAAGCTGAAGCGTTTTTCGCGGATTTGCCTCAAGCTAAGACGTGGCAGCAAAGACGCACCATGCTCTGGCGCAGCGGGTTCCTCGTGGGCGCCGATTACGCCCTGGCCAAGCTGTTGGCGCCAAAAGAACGGCACTGCGACTGATTTTCACGTGGCACTAGAATTAAGGACGAACGCATCCGATGGGTGCGTTTTCCTGTGTCGGCGGGATGGCAACGATTCCTTTCCAGAACTATCCCTAGCCACTTATTGGCAATTCTCGGCGCTCACGAAGGTCATTCTGTCAGAAACAACTCTATGATCTCCGGGATGTGGGGGTTTGGGTAGTAACGGAACGAAAAGTGCAATAGGCCCAATCGTTAATGCATTAACGGGCCGGATCCTTGATTCGCATCGTGAAGTGATCGGGGTATTAGTGTTATGGATAGACACCTTGACACGGCATACCGGAGGGAATACTCTACTATTATGTTGAATAGTAGAGTATTGGAGGAACCGATCACATGGATGACCATCGGCCCTGGAAAGACGCGGTGTACGGACAATTTGCCCGGATTGGCAAGGCGCTGGGGCACGCCCGGCGCCTCGAAATCCTCGACCTGTTGGCGCAGGGTCCCAAAAATGTCGAAACGCTGGCCCACGAGTTGGCGGCCAGCAGCGCCGCCGTCTCGCGACACCTGCAAATCCTCCTGGAGGCCCATCTGGTGACGTTCCAGAAGCACGGCACCTATGTGGTGTATCAGTTGGCCCGCCACTCCGTGGCGGATCTCGTGCATCAGATCCAAGTCGTGAGTGAGGACGTCCTCGCGGACGTGCGCGAGTTGCATCACTTGTATCTGACCCAGCAGGATGCCTTGGATCCCGTAAATCCCGAGGAATTGCAAGCGTTGATGGCGACGGGGACGGTGTATCTCATTGATGTGCGGCCCCCCGCCGAGTTTGCGGCGGGCCATTTGCCCGGGGCGGTCTCGGTGCCGTTGCCCGACGTCGCCGACCACTTTGCGGCTTGGCAGGACGACCGCCCCATCGTGGCGTATTGTCGCGGGCGGTATTGCCTCTACGCGCGCGATGCCGTGCAGATCCTGCGGGAGCAGGGCTTGGTGGCCCGGCGCAGTGAAATCACCGTGCGGGGGTGGGGCGACGCGCGCCCCAGCGCCTAAGGGCCGCTCGACGCGGTGCGGGCCAATTATTTTTGGGAGGTGCCGTACATGATTTTTCGCCAGTTTCTCCACACCGACCCCGTCGTCGCGGCGTCGTATCTCTTCGGCTGAGGGGGGCGCGCCATCGCGGCCGTGGTGGATCCACTCCCTGACCTGCGTCCGTATCTGGATACTTTGCGCGAGACCGGTCTGCAGTTGCAGTATGTGATCGATACCCATACCCATGCCGACCATCTGAGCGGCGCCCGCGCGTTGGTCGACGCGACCGGCGCCACCTACGTGCGGTTCGCCACCGCCCCGGTGCGCGACCCGGTGCTGCGGGTGCAGGACGGCGATCATGTGGACATGGGCAATGTCGATGTCGCCGTGTGGCATACGCCGGGGCACACCCCGGATCACATCAGCCTCGTGGTGACAGACCGGCGCCGGGGGCCGGAGCCGTGGTTTGTGTTGACGGGCCACGCCCTGATGATTGGCGACGCGGGACGCCCAGACTTGACACCGGTGGAGGGTGCTGTCGAACTCTACCAGAGCCTCACGAAGCTGATGACCCTTCCGGACTACCTCGAAGTGTATACCAGCTAATAGCTTGTCAACCGTGTGCGGAGAACGAATTTCAGACTTGTGATACCATGTTTTACGTACACCAAAGACACCTTCCGGGGCTGGAAGGTTTT
>JAJZBJ010000019.1 GCA_021798975.1 Bacillota bacterium
GATCTCCCCCCGCCAAGCCGACCTTGAGCCAGTGGGTATTGAGTCGTCGTGTTTTGGCCATGACATGCCTCAACTCCTTCGTGATATTAGTAGGATTGGAATTGCGCCGGGGCCTGCTGGCCCACGACCGGAATGGACAGCGGGAGGTGGAGCGGCACCGTCAGGCTCGCCACGCCAAAGAGCCGCACATGCAGTGCGCCCGTTACCAGGGCTTTGAGCTCCACGGGTGCCTGTGTCGTCCATTGCACGCCCTGCACCGTGATGGGCCCCTGGACGTCCCAGCGCCGCTGATCCATCGGGGGCAACACCCATTGAAAGCCCGTCGCGGTGACGGCGGCCGTGCTGCCCGGCACATTCGCTTGGGCAACCCGGGCGGCTTGTTGAATGACCCCCGCTAGATCGAATTGCGGGACCCCCGTCCCTCCAAAGGCCTCGGTCTCATAGCCCCCACCTTGACTCACCGGCGTAATCATCCCTGACGCCAAGCCTTGCGTCACAATTTGTTGGATCCGAGCCCGGGTGTCGACAAGACGGTGATAGCCCATCCAGGAGCCCCACAAGACCAGCGTCATGAGGATCAAGCTCATCGTGAGAATGCCTTGGGCAATCCCGCGGGCGTCCGCCCGCCGCTTACCCGCAGGCACTAGTGGTCTCCGGTACCGTCGTGCACTGCTGCGGCACGGTCGTGCATTGCTGGGTGGTTACCGCATGGCAGGATGGCGTCGTCTCCGATTGACATTGATTTGTGGTGACGGTGTGGCACCCATAGACCGACACGGGATGCCATCCGCACTGATTCGTGGTGGTGCAGACCGTGGTCGTCGTGGGATTGCAGACTTGAAAGGAACCCCACTGCGCGCACGAATTGGTGGCGGAATCCCACTGGGTGCAATAGCCATCGGTGACGCATTGATTGGTCGTGACCGGCCCACAGTGCTGGACCGGCGTACAGGTGTATTCCTCTTGTGTTGTGTACCCACACTGTTGCGAAGAGACCGGCCCGCACACCGTCTGCGTCACCGGCGTGCACTGCTGGGTCGTCACCGGTTGACAGGATTGATGGGCGGGGGTGCAGTGTGGCACCATCGTGGTCACACTGGGACACGTCGCCGGCGCCACACACGCCGGATTGGCGCCCCCGGCCGCCGCCGGGGTATAAAAGCTCGTGCCGTTCGCCGCCGCGGCGAGAGGAATATGAAAGGGCGTCACCCCCAGCACCGCCACCGTCGCCCGCGTCGAAAGGCCCGTCGTCACCGTTCCGCCATAGGTGGTCGTGGCCGGCGTGTCCGCCGTCAATTGCACCGTCGCGGGGTTGACCCCCGCGCTCTTCAGCGTTTGATAGACGGCTTGAGTCGTGGCGGCCGTCCAGCAGCCTTGCTGCGCTTCACTGGCGGTCGCCACTTGAGCGGCATGCGAGAGCGCCGCTTGGATCCGCATCAACTGCGCCCCGCCGATGACCCCCGTCAGGATGATGGTAAAGGCCATGAGACCAAGAATTTGCCCCGTGCCCGTGGCAATGCCCCGGGGATGCCCCCGGGGCGCGAGGCGGTGTGGCCACCAAGACATAACTCGACGTCCCTCCTTCCTAGGGCAGGGTGGTCGTGGACGGTGTCACCCCCGTAATGCTGGTATAAACCCCGTTCAACCAGGGCAACCAAATGTTGTGGGTGGCAATCAATGCTGACACCCCCGCCACCACGGCGATAATCGCCCAGATGATGTGCGAACTATTGGTTGAGACCCCGTGCGCCGGACGGCGCCGGGCCAGGAATCGACGGGCGGCGGCCGCTATGGCCCCCGCCCCGTGCTGGATTATCACGCGCAAAAACCCTCCTTTGCTCTCCTGCGCGTCCGCCGGCAGGCCCCGGACGCGGTCACACGAACTCTCAGGCCGCAGGGAATGCCGGCACGGCCCGAGAGCCCCATCGATGGGTTAAGCCCGGCCCCGCGGGGGAACGTACACCGTGGTCCAGGTGCGGCCATCGGTCCGATCCCGAGGCGACACGACCGCCCCAAACATGCGCTGCTGCGTCTTCCGCATCCGGCGCTTAGACACCACCCGCGGAATGCGCGGATGCAGCGGCCCCGCCGTGACCCATGCGCCGGCGGCCTCTAGGGCCGCCATTTCGGCATCGGGCAGACGATTGAAGGTGCAAATGATGAGCCCCACGTTCGGAGGCCGGTGCGCCAGCCACCACAACCGATCGGCGGTATAGGCCGCGCGAAACGACGCCACCCCCTCCGGCCAGCGGACATCTTCATCCACGTGCATTTCCCAGATGCGCCGGGCGACCGGTCCGGTGTAGCCCAACTGTCGCAGCCGACGCCGCACCCACCCTGCGGGACTCCGGAGGACATAGAGGACGCGCCGTCCGCGCCGCACCATGACGGTCCGGGCCACGAGTTCCCAACTCACACAGCCGATAGCCACCAGCGCCACCAGCAGGCCGGCCGTGAGATTCACCACCTCGATCCCGCCAACCACACCCAAAAGCCCACCGAACAAGAGCCACGGGTGACTCTGCCGCCATAGGGCCGAAACCACATACATCGCCACACCGCCTTCCTTACCTCGGATGTCCAACAACATGCGCCGCCAGCGACATCCACAACACGGCCCCGCTGATCGACCCCAGAACGACCCAGGGACCGCGGGCCACCCAATCCGCGACCACATCCTGCCCGCGCCGGACAGCGCGGCGATGGGTGAGCGTGGTCCAGACCATGTTGGCGACGAGGCTCAGGCTGAGCGGCAGCACCCACACTCCCCACGGTGCGGCCACAAGCTTCCCCAGCGGGATGCCATTAAGCAGCCAGACGGCCATCCCCGCGATGACTAACCCCAGTCCGCTCATCGCCCATCCTCCTAGGGTGTGACGTCGGTGGAACCGCCCTCCCGGCTGGTCCCATCGGCGGTCACTAAAATTGACCGGCCACAATCGCGTCGAGCAGGACCAGAAACACGCCAAAGGCTGCGATGACCGGGACGATGGTCGAGAGACTATCCAGCCGGTCGGTCAGCGCGCGGGTCCCTTGCTCGCGGCTCGCCCGAATCAAGGTGTCCAACGGCACCAAGGCGTCGGCCGTGAGGCCTTGCCCCCATCCTTGGGCGAGCGTGTCGGCCAGGAGCCGATACGTGGAGAGCCCCGTGCGTTGGGCCCACGCTTTTAGGGCGGCGGGATCGCCCCGCTGAATCGCCGCCAAGAGGCGGTTCATTTCCGCTTGGCCCAACCGGGAGAGCGCCGGCCGCGTCGCGGCCAAGGCCTGCGCCAGCGGCTGGCCCAGGGCGAGGTAGATCCGGAGCATCAGCACCAACGGCGGAAAGTCCCGCGCCAACACCCGCTGCCGCTTCCCGAACATCTGGCGAATGATCCAGGGTGGCCCTTGCCACAGGGCCACGAGACCGACCCCCAGGGCCATCCAGACCTGGTGATGCAGGTCGTACCCCACCAGTCCGCCAATCACGGCGGCCGCGCTGTAATACCCCACAATCTGCCAGGACGGGAGCCCCAAGATCTGCGCTTGGTGCTGCGTCGCCGTGGTCCAACGGGCGCGAATCCCCGCGTCCACCCGATGCATCGCACGCTCCAACCACGGCATGGCCGGGGTCCAACTGAGCGGCCGCGGCGGGCTGAGCGCCTGCCAGAGGGCCCAACCCGCCAACAAGCCCGCGATGATCCACGGGATATTTCTCATCGGTCCGCACCCGATGCGGGTGCGTCATCGGTGGTCCACGCTCGAATCGCCCCCTCGATCAAGACGGTCGATACCGCCAGTAAGAGCCAATCCATCGTCGGCGTCCTCCCTTCTGTGTTAGACCGCTTCCGCTTGCCGGCTGACCCGGTTTTGCACATACCCGGCCAGCGCCACCAACCAAGCGCCAAGCCCCGTCAGCCAAAACCCGTAGCCGTGATCGAGGCCGTGGCGCAAGGCGGGCGACAGGAGCACGAGGCCCCAAAAGGCCACGATCCCCGCGAGGACCACGCCGTAGCCGAGCATCGTGCCACCCGCCAAGGTGCCGCGCCGGACGGCGTCGGCCTGAAGCCGTTGCGACCAGAGCTCCACCGTCTGCGCGATCACGGGGGCCGTGCGCCCATGCGTCCGCTCCGCCGCCAACACATCCGCCAGCGTCGCGAGCTCCACATGTTGAATAGCCTCCGCCTGCCGCTTCAGCGTCACTTCGAGCGGGTGCCCGGTTGCTTCCGCCGTCACGCACGGCGTGACCCATCCGCGAAAGGGCTCCCCCACATCCGGCAGGAGAGCGCGGAATGCCTCCAAGACCGGCACGTCAAAGTGAATCTTCGCTTGGAGCATGTGAGTCGCCCCATAGGCTGCCACATCCAGCCGCTGCCATTGTTTGCGAGCCCAATAGCGAATGCCCGCCTCGGGCACCAACATCCCCACGAGGCCAAAGGCCGTGGCAATGAGTGGATTACGGGTCAGGGCCATCAGGCCCAGGACCGTCAGGGCCCCGATGAGCCACCCGAGGTGACGCACGTCCCGCGGCGTGAGCGGCAGGCCCGTGAGGGCCAGCCAACCTTGGTGAATGCCATGGACCGACCGGCGCCGACGCTCCCGCGCGGCGGCCGACCACCCCATGGGACGTGGGACCGTGAGCAAAAGCCAAATCGCCCACCCCGCCAAGAGACCGCCGAGGCCGAGGAGCACGATCGGCCCCAGCCCGGCACTCACTGATCCCCCCGGCCGCGTGGCGCATGTGCCTGAATCCACGCTTGTCGGGCGACCGACAGATCCCCCACCTGGGCCAACCGATGGCCGTCGGGGTCCCACCGAAACAACGGGCGCATCACCCCATTCGGCTCGACCTCCACCATTTGCGCGATGTGGCGATGGCCCTGCCCATCCCGTTCCAGTTGGATAATCAGCGCGATCGTCCCATAGACCATCTGCTGGATGAGGTCATAGGGCATGCCCCGCCCGTACGTATGGCTGATTTGATAGAGACGCGCTGGTAAGAGTTCCGGCGTGTACAAGTGCATCGTGGTGAGCGAGCCCCCAGCGGACGCCATCAGCGCTTCGAAGAAGGCTAAGGCCTCCGGTCCGCGGAGCTCACCAAAAATGATGCGATCCGGTCGCATACGGAGCGTATTCCGAAAATGATCGTCTTGCGAGACCACGCCTTTAGCCCGGTCCTCCGGGGTCACCAAATCGGTCTGACCCACCAGGGCCACGATATGGGGCAACGTCAAAGCGAGTTCGGGCGTGTCCTCGATGGAAATCACCCGTTCCTCAGGTGGGATGGCCGCCAGGGCGATGGCGCGCAGCATCTCCGTTTTCCCCGAACCCTGCGGACCGGCCAAAATGAGGTTCAAGCGCCCCGCCAGCGCGCGGACGATGATCTCGGCAGCCGCCGGGGTCAACGCATCTGCCGCCAATAACTCCGGCAGCAGCAGACGCTGGGTCTGATTGCGTTTGCGGATAGTAATGGCCACACCGGACGCGGCCTTCTCGTGATGCACGATGTTAATCCGGCTCCCATCCGCGGCCCAGACAAAATTCATCAAGGGATCAGAGGATTTGTATTCCCGCCCCTCATGGCGGCAGAGATGTTGGGCCAGTTGGATGGCCGCCTCCAGGGACGGCAGCGCCGCGACCCGGTGAATCCGACCGTCCTCTTCGACAAAGATCTGCCTCCCCACGACCATGATTTCCGTGATGGCGGGGTTGCGGAAATACGGGGCCAAGGGACCGGCCCCCAGCAAGCGATCGCTCAACTGCTCCGTGAGTGCGTCCGCATCCCCTTTGCGCAAATGCTGGTCCATGACCGCCTGATGAATGGCCGCGAGGACGTCGGTCGCCTCCGCGGTGGTCGGGTCCACGAGTAGCGCCGCATGGCGGTCTTGGAGCCAATCCAGGGCCCGCTCCAAGGGCGTGCGCTCCGCGGCCGCAGCGGATACCGGTCCGCTCGGTCGCCCCACGGCGACAGGGCCACGGGGATGATCCGCCTGATCCCAGGGGTTGATGATCGCCCCGTCCCGGAAGGGATGGGCCGAGGTGTCGTTCATCGCAATCATGCCTCCTTCGGATGCCTGGCTACATCGCCAGAACCCCGGGCTCTCCGGGAGAGCCCAGGACACCGCCGATGAAAGAACTGGCGTTAGTCGTTCACTGGCGTCGGAATCGGACAATCGTGCGGGTCATAGTAAGGCGTGGACCACCCAGAGCAGTCGGTCACCCCACCCGTCGGGCTCGTGAGGCAGGTTTCGCTCTGCGCATAGCCGGGCTGGGCATAGGCGCACTGATGCTCTGTCACGGGCTGACAGGCCGTCGTGCTTTGGGTCACCGAACGGGTGCTCGTGCTTTGCGCATTCGGGCAGGTGTGGGTCGTGGTGCAGGATTCGATGCCGAGGGCCACCCCCTGGCTCGAACAGCCTGTCCAAACGGGTGCGCTGCAACTCGTCGCGGACGACGGCGTACAACTCGGCGCCGGAGGGGGAGAATTCGACGGAGGCGGCGTGGACCCTAGGCATGTGCCCGGTGTCGCGTTGCCGGTATCCTGACTCAGCACCTGGCCACAGGGGCCATAATCCGTCCACACGGCTTGGCCGGGCGTGCTTGTGCACGCCGTCTGCGCCCAGTGATACGTGCCGGTGCAGCTGGGGGTGGGTGGCGGTGCGGTGCAACCGCTGGTGCATCCGGCCGCATAGCCGGTGTGCGCCCCGCCGTCCGTGGATCCGCACGAATTGTAACCTTGAAACTCGCCCGTGTGACAACTCGTGGTACAGTATTGAAACTTCTCGGTTACGGTGCCGTTCGGGGTGCAGACGTTGGCACACCCGCTGGGACAGCTCCCCGCGTGCACCGCCGCACCGCATTGATTGGTCGCGTTAGCGCCGCCACACGTCGGCTGCGCCCAGCAATATTGGATGGCATACGGGTCACAGGATGGGCCACTGGAGCCGCCGCCACCGCTGCTGCAATCGTTGTACGCCGCCCCGGTGTGGTTATAGCACTTCAGGCTGTTCCCCCCACAATTGGCGGAATAACACATTTCCACGGTGGTGCAGGATAGCCGGTGGGTAAAGTAGGTGCAGCCGCCACCCGTGTTCCCGCCATTCGCATACACCAGCCCGCCCGCCAACGCGCCCACCCAAAGGACGACAAGAATCACCAATCCCAATAACCATGCCCGCCGTGGCGGGCCACGACGGGCCTCAGAGGATGTGGCCATCCCATCAAAACCTCCTTTCGCCATGCAAAAAGCCCGCCTTCCGCGGTAAACGACGTTACCGGAGAAGACGGGCTATAATGCTGATGAGGGTACGCTCACACGCGACCTCCTAGGAAGGAGGTGTGGGCGATGCACATCCAGATCACGATACCCCTAACCAAGGTCGTGGTACTTAGTCTGGTATGGCGAACCCGACGAAAACGTCGGTAGCCCTCAACCCCACCGTCCCGGGCTGACTCCCGGGGCGGTTCTTACTTACACTATACCCATTGCGCCAATCGCATGCAAACACGCGGGTTTTGCGCTGCTTCTCAGACATACCCATTTGGTTCCGGTTTCACTCGGCCTGAGCTGGGCAGCGGTCTCTCAGCACGGTTCTCAGGGGCACAGGACGCGCTTGGCCCTTAAGAATACGCTCGGCAAGCGGCTCCGATATCGATTGTTCACAATCCGCTGGGCGGCGCAGCGCCCGGGCCAACGTTATATAGAGCAATTGTTCCGGGGAGTAGACACTTCTTCTCAAGCGATGATGGTCTAGACTCCGGTTCGCTTGCCACCTGGCTTCTTCGGTTTCGGCTGCCTCCGGAGCTTCACGGCACCAGCTGTACCAATCGTTCATGACTTCGCGATGAATGGCCTGCGGCAAGGGATTCTCGGTGACATACTCGGTGAGAATTTCGAGGTCGATGACGGTCGGAATATTGCCGGGGTAAATCCCCATGCGGATTGCGGGGCCTTCGTTGCGCTCCCGGCCTTCGGCATCGAGAAACTGCGCCTGCAAAAAATAGGTGGCGGTCGGCGGATCCCATCCGACGACGAGCCAATCATTCGGCCGCGACGGATCAGGAAAGTCGTAACGACTCATGGTGTTTCCCTCCCTGAATACCAACAGGTCCGTTTCCCCGAATGGGAAAACGAACCTGTTAAGATAGATGTGAGGGTATGCCCTTAGGCGACCTCCGAAAGGAGGTGAGGGCAATGCACTTGACTGTGACAGTGGCTGTGTCTTTACGGGCCGCAGCACTGTACGTCTTATGGCGCACTATCCGGCGAAACCGCCGCTAGGCCCTCACGTTGCCGCCCTTGTTAGCGCAGGGGCGGTTCTTACTTACACTATACCCAATTGGGGAATTCTATGCAAAGTGCCCCTACGCAGTACCTAGGGTGCTGTCCAGTAGATGAGGCTCGGGGTATTGCCGAAGTTGACTTCATTCATGGCGGTCACGTACCAGCGGCTCTGGCTCCCGTCGCGCAACAGCGCGAGGGCGACATTGCCGACTTGCCCAGTATATTGCCCAATGGTGAGCTTGCCGTTCACCATCCCGCTCTCAATCGTGTGAAACTGGAGACCGATAATGTCCACTCCAGACACAACCACATGACCTTGCGGGCTCCGAGTTGGCGGATTCGCCAATGCCAACGTCGTGCCATCCGCATAATAATTCGACGCGTTCAGGCTGAAGGAGACCCACGATGCGTAATCCACCTGGCGCAGGGGCACCATCCCGCCCTGACTCGGAGATGCCGTGAAATATTCCGCCGGACTGCCCCCTACAAAACCTGTTAGAAAACTCTGGTCCAACCCTCGACTATCCGCGTAGGGGTCTAAATAGGAGAATCCACTCATGGGATTGTTCCCTTCATCCGCCATCACAAACTGTGCCGCCGTTTCATAGGCCCCCATCAGTTCGGAGGCTGTGAGGTTCGGCCACCAGCTCTGGTTGGCCTTGAGCGCCGTCGCCACGGCTTGGGGTGTCAACCCCACGATGCTGCCATTGGCGGGCGTGCCCGGTGGCAATGTCACGTGGGCGGCAGACAACGAAAGCGGTACCTTCGGACCCGGCCAGTGCGCCAGTGTGCTGGGGGCGTTTAGGATCGCCGGGGTGAGTGTGCCCGCATCCGGTCCACTGGCGGGAATCGCCGGCACCGCCTGGCTAATCTGCCGATCCCCCCACGCGATATATTTGTTATTGATCGCGGCGATCTGTTGAAACAGCTGGCCTGTCTGCGCGGCTGGCGGCGTCACATAGTTTGGAGGTGTGCTCGTGGCGAGCGTCGACGACGGCGGATGCTGCCCCGTCTTCGGGGTCTTGTGATGACCCACCGCCACCGGCTGGCGCGTGAGCGGCGCCCGATGCGCCAAGTACCAATACCCGGCCCCCACACCGCCGATGACCCCCAGTCCCACCACGATCCCGACCGGCACATGCCACCACGGCCGCGGACCCGAGACCATAATCGGACCGTCAACCTGGCGATTAGACATATCAAACACCCTCCTTTACCCCTTCGTATCGAGCAAGGCCATCAAGGCTGGCGCTGGCACCGTCCCCACCTGCTGACGGACCCGTGTGAGCGCCTCCACGCACGGCAGGTCCAAGGTGATCGCCACTTGCAGCAGCACGTCTAATTGCGCTTGCGCCAGCACGTTCTGCGCTTGCGTCACGGCATACTTGGCAGCCGCCACCACCGCCTTGTTAATCGTCGGCGTCCGAATCGATTTGGGCACGGGCCCCACCTCCGATGTCTGATGGCACCATTATAGCACATAATGCGATGTATGTCTACATACGCGACATTGTGCCGCTATGCGCCATCAACCTCTTTCTTCCCTTCTGCATGGGTTGCTGCCCGTCCAATCCGAGCCGTTACCCAGCCCAGCGCCAGCCCGCTGGCGATCAGCAGCGCTCCTTGCGCCGCCAGCGGGGCCACCGGCGCGAGCACCCCCAGCAAACCCGCCAGGCCGACGCTGCCGGAAGTGCCCAGCACACTCACACCAGCCGTACACACCCCACCGGCACAAGCCGCCACCCCGGTTCCCACTAGCCAAGGGGTCGATCCGAGACCCACGGAGGTCCACGCCGTCCACCGCGGCCGCGCTCGCCTTGTGAGGATCGCAGTCCCCCAGGCACCGATACCACCCCACGCGATAGCCCATAACCCCGTCAGGACCCACGGCCCGACGGGATGCCACAGCGAGACCCCCATTAGACCCATAGCCGCCATCCCCCCGGCCAGCGCCGCCGGTCTCCGCACGGGGCGCGGCCACAGCCCCTGCCAACCGGCGCGAAACGCTGTCCAGTCCTGCGACAGGATCAACACCGCGACAATCCCCAGTTGAATCCCGCTGCACCACAGACACACATGCCTATCAGCCAGCTCATGCGCCCAGGCCCACAACAACCCCATCCCCCCGAGCGCCTGCCACCCGCGCCGCATCCAGCCGGTCCGGGATAGGAGCCCCATTCCCAGCAACGCCCAAAGACTCCCCCAGGCGGCCAATGGGAGCCCCAACACCACACTTCCGGGTCCCGAGAGGACCGCCGTGCAGTCCACCAGCCCCTGATTCGGGCAGGCCACCCGGGCGTCCATCCAATGTGCGCCGGCGAGGTAGGAACCTGTGAGAGCCAAGAGCCCCAGCAGGGGATAAACCGACGGCGTCACGCGGCGAGGGGGTGGCAACGCACCGATAGCGCCCATCTCCCATTCCCCCTTATTCCCCCGAACGCGTGATGGGCCACCGCGGATCGTCCGGACTCATCCAGATTCGATGGCCCTCGCGTTCAATGAAGAGACGGTCGCCCCAAATGGCCTCCGACTCAATCCGTTCGCTATCATCAATCGGCGTAAGCATCGGAAGGTGATTGGCATGACACACGATCAACACCTCCATGGAAAATGGATGACGGGCAGGCGAACACCCCGCCGTAATTGACTAGGCCTACTCATGAAGAACCTCCGTCGTTGGCTCATTCCCGAACCGTTGGAGTAGCCGTTCAACCCGTCGGGTGGCCGGCCACCACGGCGGGCCCGCGACCCACCACGGGGCGAAGGCATGCCACGCGATACGGCCCCAAGCGCCGATGGCCACGGCCCAAGCGGCCATTTGCCACTTCAGCGGCCACTTCAGCGCGGCTGTTTGATACGCGATCTTTGTCTCTACACGGTGATGGCTTAGTCGGGTTAGTGGGCTTAGCCAGATTCCGGCGACCTGACCGATCTCCGGAAAGGAGAGATGCAGGACAAGGACGCTGCCGAATACGGCCAAGGCTAGGGCATAGAACGACCCGACCATCAGGGTCTCCGTACCGTTGTACCAGGACCAATTCGCCCAGTGCTGCGTCTTGAGGTAGGCCAAGGCTTGGGTATATTGACGCAGACGCCCATGTGACCGGTCGATCGTCGCCGAACTGGTGGTGCTCGTCTCGCGATACCAATCCCGACACGCATCCAGCGTGACCCACCACAGGCGTCCCCAGGGCACCCAATCATCGCGAAACGGAATGCCACACTGGCGCTGGCGCCGATGATGATCCCAATACCGATCATGGGCGGCGGCGCGGGCGGCCTTTTCGTCCACGTCCACATTGGTTGATGCCATGTCCTCAGGCTCCTTTTTGTGATCCCTGTGCGATGGACCCGGCCAGCACTGGCTGTGCCCGCCGGATCAGCTGCCATCTCTAGCTCCCCAAGGCCTGTTGCACATCCGTCTGGGCTTGGCTGAGCGTCTGCGCCCCGCCGGGCGCCACGGCGACCGTGCCATTAGCCCCCACAAAGGCCAAGGACGGAAAACTCTGGATGTTCCACGCCGTTTGGGTGGCCGTGGGCGCAACATAGACATGGATATTGGACGCAGAGAGCGTCCCGAAGGCCTTCACGTACCGCTGCATCGTAGAGGCCATCCCCGCCACTGTGAGGGCACCGCCCGTGCCGTCATGGCCCGAAAAGGCCGGACTCTGGGGCCCCGGATCCGCGATGCCACCTTGCGGGGAGACGTCCACGATATCGACCACCACGCCCGGGGTCTTGGCCAACACCGGCAACACCCATTTGTCTTCATAGCCGCAATAGAGGCACCAGCTGGCCATCGCCATGATAATGGTGCCTTTCGAGCCCCGGGCCAGCGTCGTCGGCTGACCGGCGAGCGTCTCCAGCGGCGTGTGCCAGTTTACCGTGGCACCCGTCACAAAGGGACCGGAGGCCGTGGTCGGCGTCCCGGTTGTCGCCGTGGGGGTGGTGGTCGGTGTGGTTCCGGCCGTCGCAGACGGTGCGGAGAAGCCGTGGGTCGCCAGCACGCCCAAGGTAAAACCCCCGGACAGGAGTCCCAGCGTGGCCACGGTGGCAATGCCCGCGGCGAGGCCTTTCGAGAGCGGCAGGCCGACCGGGTGAGACGATGTACTCATGATCATACCTCCTCGAATCAATCCATAAAATGAGCCGCGTCAGCGGCCCGAAGTCAGCGCGGGACGGCGTCGGCGAATCCGGAAGGGATTCCGCTGGCGCGGCCGATCCGGCTCCAGCCCCGTCATGCGCCGCACAATGTCGGCCCACGTCTTGCGATCCTTCACGGCCGGCGGCTGATGTAAGCGCCATGCCTGATGCCACAAGGGCGGATTGTCCGGAATAACGGCCAAGAGCGGCAGGGGCAGTTGCGTTTCCACAATCTCCGCCGTGCTGTACCCACTCCGCCCCCGCTGACTAATCACCAGCCACACCCGTGACCGGGGAATGTGGAGGTAGTCCAACTTGCGAAGGACATCAATCGACTCCAACACGGCCGCATAATCCGGCGTCGTCACCAACACCAGCCAGTCCGCCGCTTGCACCGCCTCCACCCAACTCGGTTCCATGGTGGAGCCCGGGGTATCAATGAGAGTCAGCCGCGCCACCTTCTGCGCGGCCTCTGCCAGCGCCGTGACCACGCCGGGCGGTACGGCCGGCAGCACATCCCGGGTCCGACTGAGGCCGGGGACCAGACGCACCCCATCGGTGATAAGGTCCGCTTGCCGGACCCAATCCCGCAGCGTCTGTTGATCGCGCGGCGACCAGGGCTCGGTCGCTCGTTGGCGACTGCCACTCTCCAGGGCCACCAGCAGTTGATCCAACTCATGCGGCAAGGGCGCATCGGCCGCCTGAAACGCCAAATGGAGCGTGGGCTTCACAAAATCCGCATCAATCCCCACCGCGCCCCAGGGCGCGGCCGCCACCAAGCAATTGCTGACGAAACTCGTCTTCCCGACCCCACCTTTCCCGGAAATCACCGCGACCGTCTGCGCGGCCGCAATCTCCGGATCGGCGGGCCCACTCGATCGCAGGGGCGTCGGCCCCGCGCCGTCCCCGCCCGCATGCCAGCGGGCGACATCCCCATAATGCGGGGTGCGATCCAAGACCGCCCCGAGGGCGTCGGTCGGTCGGACCAAATCGTAGACTCCCAGACTCACGAGCGTGGAGACCGCAGCATCCGGCGGCTCTAATGCCGCTGGCAATTCCACCACCAACCGCGTCGCCCCCCGAATCACCCGGTATTGCCGGATGAGCTCCACGTCCGGCGGCTCCAAGCTCTCCCAGACGCACCAGACGACATCCGGATTGAGCCGATGCAGCGACATCCAGAGTAATCCTTGGGCATCCCCATCATGCGGCCCGGCCAGCAGCTGCACCGACAGGCCCAGCGCTTCCGCTTCCGCAACCCGCGGCGTGTCGGGCCGACCAATGATTACCATGCGCATAGATTCCCTACCTTCCTACCTAAAAGGCCCAACCCCGCGGGCTGCCCACAGGTCCAGCCGCCGGTGCGGCGCCTAGGCGCTCGCATAGCGGGACCGTCCTCCCTTATCAAACCATCGCTGGTATTGCTCCACTGCGGCCCGCGCGTGGGCCGGACAGTAGCAGTACGTGGTATTCGGCATTTCATAGGCCGCCGCGGTGCCGCAAAAGCACGGACGGGTAGCGCCAACCCGCCGCTTGAGCGGGCCAAACGCTAGAATAATCCACATCGAATCGCCTACCGTTGGTTCCCGGGAGCCCGAACCATTGCCCCTTGTGCTATGCGTGCGTCCCATGATCATGTCTCCCTTCGGCTAAGACTAGTTCAGGCCTTCTGTTAACAGCCGCTCCACGGCGGCAAAGGGAATGCGGACGGTGTCGTTCGTGCGCACATGCTCCAGTTGGCCCGTCTTGATCAAGCGATAAATAAACGCTTCCGAGTAACCGCCCATTTGGGCGACCTCCGACGGGCGAAACAATTCCCGCCCTTCTTCGCGGGCGCGCTGCAACGAGATGCCCATGGCTGACTTCACCTCCTCTCGAAACCCTCGCAAAACAAAAAAAGCCCGGGCTCAAGCCCGGGGTAAGACTTATTGATGGTGTCTCGCGGCTTGCCACGCCCGCCGGTCGCCCGCTCTGGTATGACTCCCCCCCGGTCCCGTAGCCCGCACGGGTGCCTCATGCTCCCAGGGTTCCGTGTTTACCCAGCCGTCCTCCTCGTCATCGTCGGCGAAAAGATCCACCACCATCACCGCGGTGCTCCGGCCCGTCCTCGACTCGACCAGCCATGCCGACGGCTGGCCCTCGTTTCCCTGTTCGATAATGAACGCCGTACTCGTCTGGCACCCGCTGGCGACGACGGGACTCGCGGTGGAGGGGCCCCTGTCTCCCCACAAGACGCGCTCAGCGCGCGTGCGTAAAGCGTCCTTCCGGTAGGAGGGAACATGCGGGTATTGGCCCATGATGAACCGAATATCTACCATGATGTTGCGGCGCGCCGCTTCTAGGATGCGTTCCCAATAGCCGGCCACACGCCGTCGATTTTCGGCCGCCGCCACGACCGGGGCAATCACGGCGCAGTCGAGTTCGTGACGATTCCCGCGTACCACCACCATCACTGGGCCATCCTTCCGGATGCGTTCCGCCACCGCCCAGCCCCGACCCATAGTGAGCAACCGTTCGGCGGCCTGCGCGCGCTGTCGGGATTCTGGTTGCAACTCCATCCACTGGGACACCCACTGCATCTGGCCATTCACGGATTTCTGGACGAGGCCGATCGCCAGTTCAGACGCCGCCTTAGCCTTCATTTGCCGCAGGGCCTGTTGGCCGCGCCGAAGGCGGGCCCAAACGGCCTGCGTCATCGCGTCCCGCTGGTTGCCCCCACGGTGATCGTGCGTTTTCTCTCCGGACTGTTGGAGGTGACGTGACACCACGGTTCTGAGACTTGGTGTCCACGCCTCACCGACCGCATTTTTTGCAGCCACCCACGCATCCGCCTCGCTGAGGCCGAGGTCGCCAGCCAGTCGGAAGGCGTCAATGGCCTGTTGAGCGGCGGGGCTAAGTGGTTTGGACATCAGCGGCCCACTCCTTTCGTGCAGTGTTTAAGTTGCGTCGTCGATGCGATTTTTCGAGGGCTGGGCATAAGGAATCCGGCGCTTACGCGCCATGCTCTGATTACGGCGGTCCCCCGCATCGACTCAGCACCTGCCTCCAATGTGGATGATTAAGATAGAACCGTGTTTGCTAACGATTAAGAGAAGCGCTGTTGTCTTACAACTTAATCATACCTATAAATAGTTGTTTGTCAACAATGTCGCATCAATCATCGTTAATACCCAACGATGTCAATAATGCATATATACAACGCTCCAAGGATCGTTGTTCATCAACAACACTTTATCGCTATGCCACGTGCATAAAAACCACGTCTTACCGTAAGCTAAAGTAGAGAGGACTAGAAAGGGGGTGGCGGGGGTGGAAAACACGGAAGCTGATCGGGTGAACGATTTGGCCAGGCTCATCGACACAGCGATTAATAAGATGCCGTCGGCAAGTTTGAACCAGATTGCACTCAAAGCGCACGTGGACGCTGGATACTTATCGCGCATAAGGCGCGGAAAAATCTCGCACCCGCCATCTCCTGATATTTTGCGGCAGTTGTCCCGAGCATTGCACATTTCATACAAAGAGCTACTAAGGGCCGCGGGCTATTGGGATGATTCGCTAGAGGAACAGGTCCAGGATCCACATCAGCAAATGTTTTTCCGCGCGCAACGAGTATTAGATGAAGACGACATGGCGGAAATCATCAGCATCATTGACTTTAAATTACAGCGGGCAGAGAGGCGGGGACTGCCAAAAAAATGACGGATACCGAAATTGACCGCGTGGCCGAGCGATATGCCCGGCGATTCTTTAATGCAGAATTCGGTTTGCCACGTGTCGTTGATCTCGTAGAACTATTGGACTTAAAACTGATTGTGGAAAGAACAACCGTGGAGCAGTTCTCGGGATTAATCAGATTACATAGAGGATATTGGATCCTGTTCATCAATGGAACTATGCCCGCTCGCCGACGTTTGTGGACGATCGCCCATGAGTGTGGGCACTGGATCATACACCGCGACCAGATTGGAAACGCGGATTTGCACGCGGAAGCGCAGCGGGAGTACGAAGCAGATCGCTTTGCAGCGGGCTTTTTGGTGCCAGCGTGGTTACTAAGAAGTTACGCATCATCGGCTGGGAGTGTTCGTGAGTTAGCCGCGCGATTCAAGGTTAGCACCGCCGCGTTAACGAAACGATTGAGTGAGCTCAATATGCCCCTAGCAACGGCACAACCGATGGAAACAACGTACGCTGAGGCTATGGGGGGTGCTCACCCGCCTGATTGGATATCCAACACGCCCGTCGACGAAAGGAAGGTCATTGTATTGAATAACGAAATCGGCCAATGTTGTCCCAAATGCGGCGTCCCAGCTAAACGCTCTGAAGCATCTTACTGCCGGTATTGTGGGACACCGCTAACGAATCGGTGTGTCCCATGTGATGTGGTATTAGAAGCGGACGAAGCCTATTGCGAGTTTTGCGGGGCCGAAAGCTATTTTAAGGAAAATCGACTGGTGTTGTTTGCCGAGGCGGGTGCAATTCCAAGCGACGATCTAGGCTTGGATGACGCGGACTTGCCTTTTTAGCGGGAGCATGTTGTCCCCATTGCCTGTGCATCGGCATGAGCCATAGGGAACCAACCCCATGTGCGACTACACCAAAGACCGACGAGCACGACCGTGCGGAGCGGCCGGAGAGCCTGCCCAGTGGACGTTTAAAGCAGGAGGGACCCCGGTGAGGTTAGCGCGTTAGCGCTCCCGACCAGCCAACACCCCAGGGCCCAGCTCCCCCGACGAATATTCTGACACATCAACAGTGATCCAATGCTCTTGCGGGGCGGGGCGTCCCAGCGCGAACCCCTGGACGGCATCCACGCCCTCCGCGGCCAGCCCCGCGACCCAGGATGCGTCTTCGATGCCTTCCGCGATCACGGCCGCCCCGATGCCCTGCGCAGCCTCGACCCACCGCCGCAAAGGATCCCTATGGCCGGCCGCCCAAACTTGCACAATGGGGCGATCAAGCTTGACGATGTTCGGGCGCACGATTCCCAGGCGATGCATGGTCGAGTGGCCAGCACCAGCGTCATCCATCGCGACGGTATAGCCCCATTCCTGAAGCCGCCGCAAACCACGGAGATCGTCCGGGCCCAAGCTATCACACTCGGTCACCTCCCACACCACCCGCGCCGAATCCACCAAAGCGGCTAAGGCCGCGGGATCCCGAAAATGCGGGGCGCTCACATTCAGAAACAAACGGCCGCCAAGATGGGCCGCCGCCTCAATCGCCGTGGTCAAGGCCACCCGATCCAGAGCAGTGGCCGTGCCGTGACGCCGAGCCAGCGCCCACACCGCGTCGGGCGCGCTTCCATTCGGAAATCGAGATAAGGCCTCAAATCCCCAGCAAGCGCGTGCCACAGTCCAAATGGGTTGGAATACCGGAATAAGCAGGCCGGATTCGAGTGCGGCACCTAAGGCGTGGGCCACGATTGATGTCGTTCGCATATAGACAGTAATCCCTCCTGTAGCGCTCCGATCAAGCCCCTTATCATAGACTTCGCGACCGCATGATAGATTCCTTGTTCACCATCCTACAAGTTTCGACATCCATTGTTTCGGGGCGTATAATTTGAGGCATCCGTGAATGCGAAAGGGGATCGGAGTGGTGGGCACCCCGCATCGGCGCCGGCCGACAGCCCCCATGGCCCGTGTCATGATAATCATGGCCCTGGTGACCACAGGGTTTGCGGCCGCATCTGTCCTGGTCGGTTGGCGGACCGCTGAGACGCGTGCGGCGCTCGGGTTCCTGGTGATGCGCCTGATCCTCGTCGAAGGACTGATCACAATGGCCTATGGCACCATAATCTTGCGAATCCTCGGACGCGGCGTCATCCAACCGTGGCAGAGAGCCGCCCGCGAAGACGATCTGACAGGCGTGTTGCGGGCGGGGGCGTTTTGGGACCGGGCGGAGGAGGTGGTAGCCCAAGCTCAGCGAACAGGCCAGTCGCTGGCCTTCGTCTTCTTCGATGTGGACAATTTCAAAGCGATTAACGACACATACGGGCACGCCGTCGGCGATGCGGTACTGCACGCGCTCGGCGGCATCCTGCGCCAATCCATCCGCCACGGCGATGTCCTGGGACGGCTGGGAGGTGAAGAGTTTGGCTGGCTGATGACCGCGGTCGCCGCCGACGACGCGCGGTCCGCTGCGGAGCGGATCTTGACCCGCTGTCAAACCCTGAGCGTCCAAGGACTAAGGGGGGTTGGCCTGTCCGGCGGGCTGGCGATCGCGACGGAGCCCACAAACCATCCCATGACCGCGTGGGATTTGGGTCGCCAGGCCGACCGGGGGTTGTATCGAGCGAAGGCGCACGGCAAAGGACGGATCATCCAAATGCCTTAAACCCACAGCAGTAACCCAATGGCCCACAATTTGGCCGACACTCTGGAGCGGCTCAACAACGAGTTCGGGAGTCCACTGGACCACGCGTCCCATTTTAAACCGCCTCCTGCTGCGCCCGTTGTCATGAATCGACCGGATCGCACGGGTCAATCCAGTCGGTTATTGGCGGCTAATTGGGACCGCCAATAGACGGCCCATCCGTCGTACCCCCGTTCGGCACACCAAGCAGCATGTTCTCGCACCAGGGTAGGGGCGTCCGGCGTGCGCCGCGCCAGCTGAGCGAATAACCAATCCGCATACAGATCCAGCCATCCGTTGCGCCCAATATGCTGCGCAGTGGTCGCATCGTTCAGCGCCCCACGCACACGCCGGTTAATATCGCTCCACGCATCGTCTGATGCGGCCAGCAAATCCAGCCCCCAGAGTGCGCGGTCCAAGGCCAGTGGCCACTCGACCGCAAACGTCCGTAAGCTCCCGCGGCGGATGGCGGGCACACGATCCGGGTGGCGGCGCCACGCGATATGCCCGAGCACCCACCAATAATTCACCCAGGTCGCCGGCGCATGACCCAGAAATATGGTGGTGTCCACGATGTCTTGCGGCACCAAGGGTCTCTCCAGATACCAGATAACAGCGGCGCGGCTTAGCCGAAACCCAGCTTGATATTCGGGGGTCATGCGCTGCCAGACTTCGCGGTCCGCGATCAGCCGGTCATACGCGTCAACCGCCTCCGAAAATCGACCCAGTGTATGTAGGGCGGTAGCCCGATTGCGGAGTGCCCGACCACGCTGGTCGACGTTGTGGGGATCGAGCGCTAGAATGGCGTCCATATAATCCAAGGCGAGGGACCAGTCTTCATGTGCGACGGCGTGACGCGCCGCGTGGGCCAGCGCCTCAACGGTGCGCCCTCGGCGCCGGGGAGCCCAGGGGGCCAGCGATCCGATCAGGTCTTCCATCGTCATGGCGTCGAATTGCCGGCCACGCCGCACATGATGGCGGGACAGGGCCACCGCCAGCCGATAGGCCGGTCCCGCAACCCCGGCGGCGCTAAGCCGCAGCACGTGGCGTTGCGCGCTCCGCCACAATGCACGATCCCCTGTGTGCGCGATACGATAACGCCGACTCCAACGAATCCGGGAATACATAGGATGACCCCCCAACGATGACCGCTGCAACCCACGAGGTCCCTTATCAATATTTTGATTTTATCACGGACCATGTCGCACCCACGCAACCACGTCGGCTATTGCGCTCCTGGGATTTGACGTCATTCGACATGCAGGAAATAATGACAGCAAGGAGGGGAGAAACATGAAGCACTTACGCTTATGGCTGATGATCGGACTCGGGGTGCTCTGTTTGGGCGCCAGTGGGATTGCCCACGCTCCACATCCGTGGCCCATATCCAGTGCGGCCAGCTCGTCAGCCACCCTCACGCCGGCGACCGGCATGCCATGGGAATCGTAGCAAAGTATAGCAGGGCCACCATAGATCCATCGCGAAATCTGTCATCGTCCGGACGAATGTCCTAAAACAGGAAACCCGGGGTTAGCTCTTAGCGCAAAGGAAGGCAAGAGGAGCTAAAGAACGGCTAGGTCGCAGAGGTCGACACGGACGCGCACTCATCGAAGAGACGGGCGGCGCGCCGTCGACTGGTAGCCCCGTTGCGTTTTGCGGCGAATAAGAGCCCGGGCCTTTTGCTCGGCTTCGTCGCGGGTAGCGGCTGGCTGAAGACGCAGGCGGTATGTTTTCGATCCGATGCGACCCCACGCGGTCCAGACCGCCCATACCCCAAACAGATCCGGTTGCACCCAAACGCGATACCACCGGAAACAGTTTTTGGGTGCATCGATGCGTTCTCCGTGCCACGCAAGGCCCGGAGCTTCGGTTGCTGCACCAACACCGATCTCATCCATAGAACCGGTCAATGATATTGAGCACAGCCCGACGCACGTCCGACGATAAAACAGCGAGCTCGTCAATCGTGACCCGGTCACCCCCGTTATAGAGCGCATGCGCGATACGCACCAGCACCTGCTCTCCGTGGCTCCACGGGCGTGCGGTCTCTTTCAAAGCTGGCCAGTCGATCTCCTGCCGCTCCTCGTTCATGCACGAATAGAGAAACGGGCGTTTACTGACCAAAACCCGCAGGTCGAAAATCTCGTAAACCGCCGCCCAATGCCGATCCATACAGCCACCCCTCCCAGCTTGTATACCCGGGTATACAATCATGTCCCAAACGGGACAGTTCCAACTTTGTATACCCGGGTATACAAAGTCCCTCACCGGCCGCCAGGCGCCTCATTGTCAATTCGAGCCAGAAGCGCCTGATACATTTGACGCAACTCGCGCAATTCGACAGCGGAGAGAGCGGGGATTACCTCGGTTGCCACCTTGTTAATACGCTGTTCTTCTTGGGTGAGGAATGAATACCGGGATTTGGCCGGTCGAACGGCTTCTTCCTGGTCCGACTGTGGAACCCGATGCAAAAGTTCGTCGACATACGTCTGCAAACGCGCCTTCGTGGGATGTTTATCGGCACAGAACGCGATCGCCTTGTCGAGCGCCCCCGAGACGCGCTCTTGGCCTTTGTTGTCCACCAACAGCGACAACACGCGGGCGACGGCCTTACTTTGAATCGTCCCATCGGCAATGGCCTCGCGGGCGCGAGAATGGCGCCAGATCCGAAGAAGGGGATGTAAATAGCCGCGTGTCACCCCCAACAGATCAGCCACCGCCTCGACGCTGCCCAACTCATCCCGCAGTAGCGAGTAACCTTCAATTTCCTCGCCTAACGTGAAATCTTCACGCAAAGTGTTCTCGGTCATCATGACCGCCTTCCACTTCTCGGGAGCTATCGGCAAAATACGGACCGGGATACTCGTCCATCCGAGATTTTTGGCGGCACGTAGCCTCCGCTCCCCGGCAATCAGTCGCCACCTATTGTCTGCGTCGGGTTCCGGGGCTACGATGATCGGCTGAAGAAGCCCATGACGCTGCATACTGGCTGCCAGTTGGTCCATGGCCTCTTCGTCGAAGTAGGTTCGCACATTCACTCCCTCGACCCGAATATGATCGACCGGGAGTTCCAACGGTGTTGCCACCGCACCTTCGGAGCTTGCGATCGGAGCCTCGCCGGGATGCGCTGCACGAAGCTTTGAACCAATCGAGCCCGTCAGCCCCTGCAATCGCTCGAATCCGGCGTTGCTATCCTGCTTGCGCGACAAGACGCGTCACCACCCATCCTGCGAGCTCGATATAGTCTTGCGAAGCCGTTGAGTGGGGTGCGTATTCCACCAACGGCTTGCCGCTTTGCGCGGCCCGATCCACTTCAATGCTTGTCCGGATGGCGGGGGCCACAAGGTTCCCTGTGCTTGCGGACAGTGCCTCCAACATGATGGCACTCTGCCGCGTCCGGCGGTCCAACCGGATAGGAACGAATCCAATGAGTCGATGCGTTGGCACAATTTTGAGCAGGTGGTCGACGCCGGCCACCGCATGGTAAGCCAAGTCAACCGGAACAAGGATGGCATCGGCGGCCTGCAGGAGACTCGTCACCCACGGTGAACGCGACGGCGCGGTGTCGACGACAATCATGTCGTAGCGCGATCGAATGGCGGAAAAACGGCGTTGCACAAGATCGACGGCGACGTCCCACCACTCTTCATCAGGTGAGCTGGAGAGAACGTCCAAGTTCTCCCGAGCATGGACCGGCTCAAAGATATCATGGCGAATCCAGCGGGCGACGCGCGGTTCGAGGGGACAGGAGAGCTCATCCGTGGCGTTCCCTTGAAGGTCGCCGTCAACCAACAGCACGCGCATGTTGGCATGTGCTAAGCTGACCGCGAGGTTCACACTGGTTGTGGTCTTGCCAACCCCGCCCTTTTGGTTGTGCACGACTAAAATCACGCTACACCTCGCCTTTCTGCACCCGACCGGTCTTACGGGCTTCCATATACGCCTTCAGGTCGGCGGCGGCAATACGCACCGTCTTCCCTGACGGGCCAATGCGACTATGCGGGAGGTCACCAGACTTAATAAAATTGCGGACCGTCTTTTCACTGACCCCCAGTTGCTCAGCTACTTCACGCATGGTGAGATAGGGTTTGTCTTCGATGGTACTCACTCCCTTCCCTTTTAGTGTACAAGTATTGGATAATCTTTACAAGAAAAAAGCGGACAAATGCGGCAAACCGCGTAAACACCGAGACATGTACGGAATTCGACAATTGCAGTGTCGACTGGTCATTCAAACCGACGCACTTAGGCGCTCGCGCCGGCATTCGCGTTCAGCAGCTCCGGACGTTCTTGGGCAGCCCGCACGATAAAGCTCCGCTCCAGGGCCGATCCCGGTTTAAAGAGCGCGGCGTAGGACCCCTTTAATTGTTCCTGCGCCAACGCGCGGGCGTAGGCGTAGAGCTGTGGCATCTGCGTCAAACGTGGCGCGATGTCTGCCCATAAAGCTTCGGACGTTGCGCGGTTGGCTGCAATCTTTTCCCCTTCGGCGATATCGTGTTCCTCCGCCTTTTTCTCCCGTATCGCGGTCTGCGCTGTCTTTATGCGCTTCTCGCGTGCGGTCCGGACCCAGAGCGGTGCGTCCCATCCGTCGGCTAAAGCCGCCTCCATCCACCCGCCCGGGTTTCGAATGGCTCCTTTGGGCGCTGACAGGATCCAGATCGCGATCTGCACAATGCGCGGGAGTCCGTATTGACGTATCCAGCGGGTAAGTTGGTGCGGGGTGATGCCCCGGGTTTTGAGATGGGCGAAAAGAAACAACTGAAGATGGTCTTCGCTGTCGAACCGCAGCACGGGTCCACCGGGGATCTGTTGATCACTCTTACTGAAAGTTCCTGGGTTTAAATCGATCGGGTCTTCAGCATGGCCCTCAACAGCTTGTCTTGCTTGGGTTTGCTGTTCCACCCCCCCCTGACAATCTGGCGTGGGGCCCCCTGACAATATGGGCCACACAAAAACAGTGTCCGGGGCGATCTTAACAGCCTCTTGGGCAGGCTCGTTCTCGTTCGGAATCGGCAGTGTTAGGGGCGCGCGCGCCGGCGTGGGCTGGGCGACTGGGGCGGGCCGCCAGGTCGGAAAATACCGGTTCGAGGTGGCACCGCCGTCGGGGCGGACCCGCGGCTGGATGCGCAACAGGCCCGCGTCCACTAAGGTCTGAAGGCTCCGTTGGATCGTGCGGACGCTCACGTGGAGTTCCTGGGCGAGCGTCCCCTCTTTGAAGATCAGACCGAGCGGCAGTTTCTTGGGCTGCGTTTTCGCCCGCCAGAGATGGAGAAATAACTGCCGGGTATTGGTGTTGAGGCCCCGCTGCGCGAGATCGGCTTCAATGAGCTTTAACGATGGCGAGGACACCAGGGTTAAGGAATTTGTCGCTTGGGTAGACTGTGGCATGGATGTGGGTTATCTGACCGACGGTGACCTAAACTAAGCCTGTCATGGTATATTTTCTTGACAGGGTTATCGAGGTGTCGTACGATTTGGGCATAAAAATGCCCGAGACGCTGTTTTGCTATTTTGCGAAACGCGCCGATCGGTCGAGAAAAACCCTATCCTCCTTTCGGTTTTGGGTGATGGGTTCAACTCAGAGGGCGCGGAACTTTGGACGGGACCACGCCAACCGGAACCTTTTCGACACACTTTTGCACGAACACGGCCGCTGCGAACGGTCGTGTTTTTTGTTTGGGCCGGAGGGAAGCGATTTCACGCAAAAATCCCTCGCCAGAGCCGTTGTCTGCGAGGGTTAGGGCTTGTCCTGTATCATGAGAATATCCTATAATACAAGGGACAGCTAAACCGTTAGCGACAACGGTTGGCACGTCAGCGCGGGATGACGGGCGGGTTGCGAATCCGCTCGTTTTTCCGTTTGCGCTGGCATTCGGAGCGCCAGACAAGCCGTGTGCCGTGGGCCTGTCCAATCCAAACGTTGGGATTATTGTACTCTTATTGGGAAATGATCCGCAATGATCCAGGGCTATTTTGCGACGACAAGTATTGCGGTTCGACAGCCCGATGCCCCGTGTCGGATGGTCCTCAGAAATTGTGTCTCCCCACTCGGTCACGGATAATAGACGTACTAGAGAACAGAACATTGGAGGCGTGAGCACGCATGGCCCAGAAGACAGAAGGGCTCATCGACACCCCACCGGACCAAGACCAGCGCCTGCTGGCCGTAGTGATGCATACGTGCGCGGTCTGTGGCCACGCCTTCCCCTATCGCTATGTCGGCTACTATCGGGCCGACAGCCTGCAACCCATTGACTTTGTCTGCCGGGCCTGTTTTCCCCTCTGGCATGCGCGCTGGGCGATAGCGCATGGATGGCTCGTCCTGTCACGCGCAAATCCAACCCAAGAAGGTGATCCTGTTGCCCGTCGGAAATTTTGAGTTGGGTGTGTTTGCGTATGGCGTGGGTGTAGCCGCCGCTCCATTACCGGTGCGGGCCCATCGACTCTATACCATTGCCGATACGCCGTCTCCCGACCTGTGGTTTATCCGTGACGTCAAGAAACGCGAGGAATTGATGGTGTCAACACCAGTGGTGGACCAAGGGCTGCATTTTATTCCGTGGGACATGGCGGAAACCTTTGAGACGCTGTTATCCGGTACCGCCATGGAACGGGAGATTGCGCGGCTCTTGATTGGGCGATGGGCCAGGGCCCCGCAACCCTCCATTGTCGATGTCTATCGGACGTTCTTGGAGCAAATACGGGCCGCGACGAGGCCGTGAGGCGTGAACGACTCTACGGTATCTAATGCGTCGCCGGCTACTTGACGCCTGTGGTTGGGTATGGCAACGATTCGTAAATTTTCCGCCATAAGCCATGTCTTGGTAAGTGCGGTGCGTTGAGGACGTCATTTTGAGGTAAGCCCGATCCGGACGTCAGGACACCCCTCGGATTTCCGTCCGATTAGGGATTCGTTTCTTATTCATTGGCACCACATGGGGTTTGGGTAGTAACGGAACGAAAAGTGCAATAGGCCTTATCGCCGGGTGGGGCGCGTCAATGGCCGCAGTCGCCCCTGAGCTACCGATTCGGGTACGTGAAACGAGTATTGGCCCAACATGGTGATGTGGTCATGGCCTAAGGGCGACAACCGACTGAGGTCCGTTTCATCGATGGCGACGCCTTCCTCGCGCAAGGCATCAACCGTCACCCCCATGTACCGCGTGTTCCAGAGGACCATCGCATTCACGACCAGCCCCAAGGCACTCAACTGGTCCTCTTGGCCTTCTCGATAGGCTTGATGGAGCTCACCGCGTTTGCCGTAGAAGACGGCACGGGCGAGGCCGTGTCGCGCTTCCCCGCGATTGAGCTGCGTCAGAATCCGACGCCGATAGCCCTCGTCATCCAGATAGGCTAAAAGATACCGCGTCTTATAGATCCGACCCAGTTCCCCAATTGCACGGCCTAATACCGTCGGTCGTCCGCCGCGCTGAAGCGTTTGGATGAGCGCCGTGGCATTGACGGTGCCCCATTTCAACGATCCCGCCACCCGCAGCATGTCCTCCCAATGGCGCTGAATCAGATCGACCCGGATACGGGCGCGTGCGAGGTCATTCAGCACACCATAATCGGCATCCGTGGCGATCCGCCAGAATCGCGCGTCCCCGAGATCCGCCAAGCGCGGGCTGAATTGATAGCCTAAGAGGCCAAACAGGCCAAAAATGAGGTCACTATAGCCCGCCGTGTCGGTCATGATTTCGTGCGGATGCAGACCGCTGGTTTGTTCGAGGAGTCCTTCCAGTACCACCAGCGAATCCCGGAGGGTCCCCGCACCGACTAACGCATGAAATCCACTGAATTGGTCGCTCACGAAGTTGTAATAGGTCACGCCTCGCCCCATGCCAAAATATTTGGGATTGCTCCCGGCGTGCAGGGTGCGCACCGGCACCACAAACCGCATCCCATCTGCCGAGGCGACCTCCCCGGATCCCCACTGTTGGGCCAGCGGAAGCTGGCCGTGGTAGTCGACAAGGGTCGCGTTGGCCGCCGCCAACGTGTCCGCGCGGACATAGTTTTGGGCAATCCAGGTTAGCCGGTCGCGGGCGAGCGCCGGCACGTTGGGATTCACCACAGGATTCAACCCGATGTTGCACGCTTGTGTGAGCAGCACGGCACAGACGCTCAGCGCCAAGTCCTGAATGCGATCGCCGCCCTCGCTGACATGCGTAAACGCCTCGGCAAACCCGGTCCATTGCTGCACTTCCAAGAGCAACTCGGGCAACGTGGGTTGGGGTAACCGATCGTTCACCTGTTGGCGTAGGGCACGTAAGGTGGCCGATTCTTCGAGACGATCCAGAGGGGTGAGCACGACCCGCGGTCGGAGGACGCCGGATTCGAGCCGCACGGCCGGGTTTGCGTCCCAGTGGCCGGCGGTTTGGCGATAAGCGATATCGAGGGCTTGTTCCAAGGGGGCCAGTGCCTCGGCGGGCTCAGCGGACCAGCTTAAGATCCGCAGGACATGCGGTTTCGCCGCGTCCCAAGCGGGCCCTTGCAGCAATTGCGCGCGGGGATCCCCAAAGCGGGGACTGCCCGGGTGATACAGGTCATGACGCCGGAGGGCCTCCCAGGCCGAGTAGACGGCCCATACGGTATAGGCTGCGGGGTGGATGCGTCCCTTCTCATCGCGAATGACCGCCCGCCACGCGACCGGGAGGCCTGTCGTGGGGGCCGTTTGCCATCGGCTTCGCGGCTCTCCCCAATACCTGCGGACAAAGTCCCAGCGTTCGAGCGCGGCCTTTCCGGCGGGCGTGGCCTCCCAGACCAGATGTTGCCGCCACCAGGTCATCACGGGTCGTAAAATCGGGTACACGGCCGCGACGGCATGTTGTTCGTCCGACGCCGCCGCACTTTGCGTAACCTGGTTGATGGTGGCGACGGCGGTTTGCAACGTCGCTTTGGGGATTTTGGCCCATACCGCGTCCCGGATGCGGGCATCCGGGGTGCCCTCCTGTAAGAGAATGGCACAGGCCTCCCGGCAGACTTGGGCGGCGGTGTCCAAGTCGCGGAGGGTGCGTAAGCGGCTTTGGGCCTGCTGGCGCGTCGCGCGGCCCCAGTGCTCGCCCAGAAACCGGTCAAAGAGCTCGAAAAAATCATCCTGAGCCGTCTGGTGAAACACCGCGGCAAAGGCGACTAATGTCGCGACGCGCCGTTCCGGCGTCAGACGCTCCACCGTCTGGGCCCGAGCCGTGGCGGCCAATCGGGCCAAGGCCTGAATCCGGGCCGTGGGCAGCGCGTGAAGATCCCACCGTTCCGAGTGAACGGTTTGCAGGATGTTGAGGCGCTCGGCGGCCTCGCGAAAGCCCGTGCGCGAGATCCGGGTGGGCGGATGACGCAAATCATCGAGCGGCGTGGGACGCCCAGGCGCCGGTGCCTGAAGCCACGAGGCCAGCTGATCCCGTTGGGCGGCATCGGGCATCGCGGCCAATCGCCGCCACAAGCGGGCTTGAGTCCGATCCCGCACCTGAGCGACTAGGCGGGTCAACGTCGATACACCGGGTAGCAAGATTTTCTGATCCAACAAATAGGCCGTCGCTTGGTCAAACAGGACACTGGGACGCTCCGCTGCCGTCCATGCTCGGGTGTAGAGCCAGCGGACAAACCGCCAGTGCCATGGCTGCGCATCAAAGGCGTGGTAATGATACTGGCGGACAATCGCGTCTTGGTGATGCCAGTGCGTTCGTCCATGCCAATACCGCCCGATGTCCATCGGGGGCGCCGTGAGGTCCAGCTGCTTGGCGACATAGGTGAGGATGCTGGCCGGAACGTTCGTCGCATCATCCACAAAGGTCCCCAAAAACCGGATGGTCCCCAATTGCACCGCACAGCCCCACCGTGTCTCGGCTTGACGCAGCGGGCGCAAAAAGGCACGGTCGGCATCGTCGAGAAAAAAGTATTGGGCGAGTTGGGCCGACGAGGGCTCCCCCACATACCGGCCGTATTGGGCCGCTTGCTCCGCGGTCAGAAAATGGACCGGCACCGCCATCCCTCCTCTCCAAACGTGACCCCACAGCGTCTCGCATGGGTAGACCCCGTTGAGACACCTTCCAAAGGACGGGTTGTCGCCATTTTCAGTGTATCGTATGCTTGTCTCATTAATCATAGCGCCGGGAGGACCCAAAGACCATGATTTACGGCTACGCGCGGGTCAGTTCGACCACGCAAAGTTTGGACACACAAGTCGCACAATTAACGGCATACGGCTGCCAGAAAATTTTTCACGAAAAGCTGTCCGGGCGCTCGCTGCGCAATCGCGCGCAATTTACAGCCCTCCTTGATCAAATTGCGACGGGCGACACCGTGGTGGTGACCAAGCTTGACCGCTTTGCCCGCAGTACCCAAGATGCCCTCAATACGATGGCGACCTTGACCGAGCGGGGGGTGTCGCTCGTCGTCTTGAATATGGGCGGGGATGTGGTCGACACGTCCACCGCGATTGGCAAGCTCCTCATCACGGTGTTGGCCGGGATTGCCGAATTTGAGGCCGATCTGATCAAGGAACGTCAGCTCGAAGGCATTGCCGC
>JAJZBJ010000181.1 GCA_021798975.1 Bacillota bacterium
GAGGTCCAGATACGACTCCTTGGTGTACTTGCGGTTCATGCGCTTCAAAATGGGATTGGATCCAGCCTGCACCGGCAAGTGCACGTGGTGTGTGATTTTTTTCGATGCCGCAATGACATCAATCAAATGCTGGCTGAAATCGCGCGGGTGGGATGTGGTGTAGCGAAGCCAGCGCACTCCGTCGATGCGCTCCAGTTCCAGCAGCAGGTCGGCCAAATCGCGCTGGGGCTCTAGGTCATGCCCGTATGAATTCACATTCTGCCCCAGCACGGTGATGTCCTGGAATCCCTCTTGGGCCAGTGCCTTCACCTCGTCGACAATGGGCTCAATCTCCCGGGACCGCTCTTTGCCGCGGGTAAAGGGGACGATGCAATAGGTGCAAAACTTGTCGCATCCGTAAATGATATTGACGAAGGCTTTGACGCCGTCCTTACGGTGTGAAGGCAGATGTTCCACCACATCGCCCGCGCTTTTCCACACATCAATGACCATTTCGTCCGAGGCCTGGGCCTGTTCCAAAAGGTCCGGCAACTGATGGAGGTTATGGGTTCCAAAGACCAAATCCACCTGCGGCGCATGCTTGGTCAGCCACGCAATGGTGCCCGGCTCTTGCGCCATGCACCCGGCTACCGCCAGGGTCAGCTCGGGTTTCTCGTCCTTCAACTGGCGCAACTGGCCAATGTATCCGAAAGCATGCTCTTCGGCACTTCCCCGCACTGCGCAGGTGTTGATGACAATCAGGTCGGCATCGCGATCGGTCAGGGCAGGCTGATAACCGAGCATGTCCAGTTGACCCGCCATAATTTCCGAGTCCCGTTCATTCATTTGGCATCCATAGGTTTTGATGAAATAGCGGGGCTGCGACATTCTCTCGCCTCCTTGAAACAAGTGTGATTATCCTATTTTACCACCGAGTCGAACCCTCCGGGATCCGTCCCTTTCTGCCATCAGCGGAATACATTGCTATCCATGGCCGCACGCAGCAAGTAAAAGGCCCTCTCAGAACCGCGCACGACCAGCCGGACGCCCTCCTCCTGGTCCCGGCGCTCCACAATCACAAACTCCCGATACACCACGTCCCAAGCCCGCTTTTGATCCCAGCGGATTTCCACTGTCTCCTCGCGTTGCTGCTGCGCCAGCCGGCCGGCCAACACCGCTTCCAATTCTTCTAGACCTTGCCCGCTCAGCGAGGAGACGGGAAGGCCGTCGCCCGGCGCCGGCGCATCGGGCGGCACCCGGTCGTACTGGCTGTAGACCCGCAACCTGGCCGTCGTCCCCACTCCCAATGCGCGCACGGTTTCGTCGATGACATGGGCCTGTTCCGCGGTACCAATCGGAAACTCGGGATCCGCGCTGACCACCTCCACAATGAGGTCGGCATCGCGCACTTCCACCAGGGTGGACCGGAAGGCCGCCACCAGGTGGTGCGGCAGACGGTCTACGAAGCCGACGGTATCCGAAACCAGCGCCGGTCCGAAATCCGGCAGCACAATGCGCCGCACAGTGGGATCGAGCGTCACAAATAGCGCGTTCTCCGCCATCTGCGGACGCCGTGTAAGCCGGCTGTAGAGGGTGGACTTCCCCACGTTCGTATAGCCCACCAGGGTGATGAGCGGCAGTTCCGTGCGGCTGCGCCGCTGGCGCCGCTCCTCGCGCTGGCGTTCGACCTTATCAAGCTCTCTGGATAAATCGACAATGCGCTGATGAATCTTGCGCCGGTCCATCTCCAAGTACGTTTCTCCGGGTCCCCGGGTGCCAATGCCGCCTCCTAGTCGGGACAGCGACCGCATCCCACGGAGCCGGGGTTCCAAATATTTCAGCTGCGCTAGTTCAACCTGCACGCGTCCCTCACGGGAATGGGCCCGGTTGGCGAAAATGTCCAAAATCACTTGCGTGCGGTCCAGCACCCGCGCTCCCGGTTCAACGGCATGCTGAACCGTCGACAACACGCTGGGCTTGAGCTCCTGGTCAAACACCACCAACCCGGCTTCGTGGGTTCGTACGGTTTCCGCCAAATGATCCAACGCCCCGCGACCTAACCCCCCATCCGGCTGCTCCCGGGCCTGCGTCAGCACTCCCACAACCTCGCCGCCCGCCGCATCGACCAAGCCTGACAGTTCCCGCAGGCGGGCGTCGACCACTTCGCCCGATGTGCCTTTGGGATATACCGATACCAGGACTGTCCGTTCCGCCATCTATTGCCCGCCTTTCACCGCTTGAGCCAGTTGCCAGGCCTGTCCCGCGCCCGGATTAAGAGCTGTGGCCCGATTCAGGTCCTTTAAAGCGGAGCGCCGATTGCCCAACGCTAATTCGGCCCGCCCGGCGTCGTAATAGCTCTGCCACCAGGTCGACTCAATCTCCTCCGCATCGGTGAAGTACGTCAGAGCGTCGTTGGCATCACCCTGGCCGTACAGCACCCGCCCCATCAAGTCCAGGGTAGGGGCTTGTTGGCCCCCGGCGGTCAGCGCTCGCTCCGCGTCGCTCCAGGCTTTTTGCCAAGCCTGGCCGGATACGGCCAGCAATCCCAGTCCGTCCCAAGCCATCCAACTGCCGGGATTGAGGGCCAGCGCATGCCGAAAAGCAGCGGACGCCTGGGCGGAGTGTCCGAGCCGGGCCTCCGCTTGCGCCATCGCCACCCAGTCTCCGGCATTGCCTGAAGCCGCCTGGCAGGCCTTCTTAAACGCTTGCAAAGCGGCCTGGAATTGACCCGCGTGCCAAAACAAGCCGCCTAGCTTTTCAAATCCCGGCGCATAGGCGGGATCTTGCGACACCACCACTTCCTCCGCGCGAATCGCTTGGTCCAGGTCTTGACTGAGGGCGGTGTTATGCAAGTCGGCGGACTGTTGATAGGACTGCAAGGCTGGTGTCAGCACAGCGCGTTGCGCTGGCGGCACCAGATACTGCTCGCTCTGGCACCCAGCCGCCAACACCGCCACTGCGCCCACCATCACCAGGGTTCGAACACGCATCCCCACCCTAAACCTCATCCACGCACCCATCCCAATCGTCTTTGCACTGCTGCATCCCTCAGACACGAGGCCATGCCGTCAGCGAGTGCATAGTGCTCCCACTCGTCCGAACCCACCCAGGCCAGTTCGTTGACATCGGATGACGGAGATAGGCCGCCTTCCGGGTTGATCAGCAGAATGTCCACCACGACGTAATGAAACGCTTCTAAACGGATTTCCCCCACATACAACACACCCAGCGGTTCGGTTGAAAGCCCGGTCTCTTCTGTCACCTCGCGTCTGGCAGCGTCATAGAGCGACTCTCCCCACTCCAGACGGCCACCCGGGAACGACCACAGTCCGCGCCCGGGCTCTTGGCTGCGGCGTGCCAACAGGATGCGGCCGTCCGGAGCCAGGACCACGCCGCCCACCCCAACCTCAGGCTTCCGGAGGATTTTGGCCGGCGTCATAGATGGTCAGTTCCCAATCGTCGTCAAATTGACGCAAACCGAAAATGAGTCCGCGTTCTTTTAAAGATTGATTCAAAAACGTGACAACCTGATGGGGCGTAAATCCGTCAAAGCGCCGCTGGGCCAGGGTTGTCAATTTGGCATGCTGGGCCGATACCTTCACAGGCGAGACACCTCATTTCATGCGCCTATTATACCAACTCCGAGGCCGCGCTACGAATGGCCAATAGAGGGCTCAATGCCAAAAAGGACGCCCGATGTCACCATCCTCCTAACATCCCCCGCCATAGCAGAAGCCATACTAGAACTGTCACCAAAAAGGAGGTGCTCGAGTATGGCGCAATGGACGAAAACTCCCTCTGTTCTTTCCAACGAAGTACGCGATAAGTTTAAATACGAAATCGCGAGTGATTTGGGGATTCTCGACGAGATCGAACAAAAGGGCTGGGGCGACATGCCGACTCGGCAACTGGGGCGCGTGGGCGGAAAAATTGGCGGCAACATGGTCAAAGTGATGATCAAGTACGCCGAAGAATCGCTCGCCCAAGGAGACAAGTTGGAATAATCCGATACGCTTCAACAGAAAATAAGGACGCAGGCCCGGCCTCCGTCCTTATTTCCTGGGTGTCAGATCCACCGCTCCGTGATGACCCGCTTTTCGGTGTAAAATTCGATGCCATCGCGGCCCGTGGCGTGGAGATCACCATAGAAGGATTCTTTCCATCCGGAAAACGGAAACCAGGCCACCGGGGCTGCCACTCCGATGTTGATGCCCAACATGCCGGCTTCAATATGGTCTCTGAAATACCGCGCTGCACCCCCACTGCGCGTGTACAACGACGCCGTGTTGCCAAACCGCGAGCGATTGGCGAGATTGACGGCGGCCTCCAGGGACGGCGCGCGCATGACCGACAGAACCGGTCCGAAAATTTCTTCTTGAGCAATCGTCATCTCGGGCTTGACGCGGTCAAACAGCGTGGGTCCGACAAAATATCCCCGCTCTGGGAGATGCTCCCGGCCGTCTCGAACCAGTTGCGCCCCGGACGCTTGCCCAGCTTCCACGAAATCTAATACGCGCCGGCGGTGCTCAGCTCGAATTAAGGGTCCCATCTCGGTTGATCGATCAAGGCCCCGGCCCAAAACCAGTTGGTCTCCGCGGGCTTTTAAACGCGCCACCAGTTCATCGCCGATGGGGTCCACCGCAATAACCACCGAGGCAGCCAAACAGCGCTGACCGGCTGCCCCGTATGCGGATCCTACCAGCGCCTCGACCGTACTGTCCAAGTCGGCATCCGGCATCACCACATGATAGTTCTTGGCACCGCCCAGCGCCTGCACCCGTTTCCCGGCCTTGGCGGCAGTTTGGTAGACATAGTGGGCCACCGGCTGAGAGCCCACGAACGAGACCGCCCGCACCCGATGGTCCGCCAAGAGCGCGTCCACGATGGGCTTGCCTCCCTGGACCACACTCAAGACACCCGGGGGCAGCCCCGCCTCCTGCAAGAGTTCCGCCAGGCGGAGCCCGGTCATCGGTGTGCGCTCCGACGGTTTTAG
>JAJZBJ010000020.1 GCA_021798975.1 Bacillota bacterium
TGCCCGTAGAAATTGAAGAGGGCCGTCCCCAGCCAATCGTGGAAGTTCGTGCCGAACCCGAAATATACTGGGGGGGCGAAGGCCTATGACACCCTCGTCCTGGAATTCGAGGGATCGGACTCGTCGGAGTTCGCGGCGTTGAAGACAGGCACCGTCCAGGTAGGGTATGTCGACCTCTCCGAGTATGGTGCGCGCAGTGCGTTGAAGGGCATCGATAGACTCTATCCCGGATATAACTTCGGTTATAACTTTATGGCGGTGAACATGAACTCCAACGCCAAAGGCGGGTTGGGTTCGGTGTTCAGCCAGCTCTACGTGCGGCAGGCGCTCGAAGAATCTATTGATCAAAGCGCCATCGATCGTGTTGTGTACCACGGATTTGCCCCGCCTCAGTACGGCAACATTCCCTCGAAACCTGCGACTGCTTTCCTGGATCCGAAGCTCAAGCAGCCGCTGTATCCCTTCAACCTGAAGAGGGCCAAGGCCTTGTTGACAGCCCACGGGTGGAAAGAAGTTCATGGTGTGATGACCAAGGATGGCCGATCTTTGGCGTTCCCGCTGATGTATGCGAGTGGTAGCACGTCGACGACCGACACGGTGTCGTTAATTCAGAGCGATTTAGCGAACATTGGTGTCAAGGTCGCGTTGCAGCCGCAACCGTCCTCCACGATGCTTGGGATCTTGACGAATGCATCCGACGAAGGCAAGTGGGATGCGGTGGCCGGGTTCGGCATCACCTACAGCGGATACTATCCGGCGGGCGACGCGGTATTTCACAGCGGAGGCGGGTTGGACTTCTTCGGCTGGGACAGTGCCACAGAGGATAATCTCATTGCGGGCTTTCAAAATCAACCGAGTACCAGCCTGACGGCGAACCTCAAGGCGTATTATCGGTTCGAAGAGTACACAGCCAAGGAACTGCCGGTGATATTCATGAACCGGCCCAGCACCATTGAGGCGGTGGCCGCCAATCTGCATGGAGTGAACCCGTTGACACTCAACACGGTCGTAGGTTACGGCCTACCCCAACTGTGGTGGGTGGGCAAGTAGCCATCGGCATCGAAGTAACCCGAACCCACTCCAGAAGCCAGACGGAGTGGGTGTTGTCGTCGTCGTCATGAGAAATCGAAACGGCTCTCTTCCGGTGGGAATGTCAACGCGGTTCGCCGGGCACGGGCAGCGTGGTGACTTGATTGGAATCGCTGGCATTCATGAGATACCCCAAGCGCCAGTTTTGCTCGATGGTCCGGAGCAGGGAATAATGGTCCGCCCAGGTGTGCATGACAAAATGGTGCGGATCCTGATTGTCCACGACAATTAGGGGCACTTGTCCGCCGCCGTAGGGGCCGCCTGGCCAGGGGGTGCCGTTCAACAGCCCGGCTGGCACCAGGGGGGCGTCGGGTCCCGCGGCCGTGAAGGCCGCCAGTTCGCTGGGACTTGGGGTTCCGGACGGATAGGCTGTTTCGTCCCAGGTGATGTAGATGACCGACTTGCTGGTCTTCCAACTCTTTGACGCCATAATCTCCTGAACCGTGTGCTGCACGAACGCGTCGCCGGCTTGGAACAGCTGGGTGGGATCGCTGCCCGTCACCTGGGCTCCCGGACCGGTGCTCTGCCCATGCATGTCGTTGATCAGATTGGGCGTAATCCACGCGAAGTTGGGTACCCGGTTGTGATGAAGATCGGTTGAAAATTGACTCAAGGGCACGATATCCTGCGCCCGCGCGGGATTGTCCTTGATATCTTGCATCAGCATGAAGGGATTATGCTTCAATGCGTAGAGTGCGTTCGGCGGCGTGAGGGCAATCGAGGTGCCGGGAGGCTCGTTGTCGGGATACCACGCCCCGGCATAGGCCGGGGAGGGCATGCTTTCCATATAGGCTTTCCAGGTCAGGTGGTGGGCCTCTAACTGGTCGACTAGGTTGCGGTGGTTAAACACTTGGTTGGGCGCATCAGAATGGGTGCCCCAGTTGCTGCCGGAGAGAAAGGCCACATAGTTGGCCAGACTTTGATGGGTGACGCCAAAATAGTTGTTTGCATAGCCGTAGTCCTGGATTAATTGGTTGATGTAAGGGAGATGGGGATTGCCCACAATTTGCGCGGTGCCCTGGTTTTCCATCATGATGACATAGATATGCTGAAAGGGCCTGTCCGATTGGCGGCCAGTGGTCGCGGGTCGCTGGGCGGGGAGGGCGGTTACGCCCAGCGTGAGGCAGGCCGCGGCCGCCAACAAGACGCCAGTCTTTTGCATCGGAAGTCCTCCTGTCTTCTCGAAACGGGTGGTCTAGTCCCATCATAAACGGAATGTTGGCAGGAGAACGGTTAAGGTTTGGGTTTTTTTGGGAAAAGCCGGTGGGCCGTCTTAATGGTTACCCGGGCCGTGGCCGTGGGGCCCGCCCGGACCAGGCCCATGGCCGGGGCCCGGTCCTGGTCCGAAGGGGAGTCCCGGCCCAGGCCCATGGCCATGCCCGGGTCCATGGCCCGGCGGACCTGGGAAAGGCTGACAGCGTGCGGCGGGGGCCCACTCGGCCGAGTCCCAGGGCTTGGGGACCCCGGGGTGCCAGTCGGATTCCCGGGTCAACGCCACCCGCGTGATGGCGGGACCGCACCCCGGTTCCCAAAGCAGCGCCGGGTCGAATGCCGCGACATGCACGGGATGCCAGGTGGCATCGTGCTGCCTAGGCTGCGTGCCCCGGATGAACCAGGCCCCCTGAATCTCGGTCGCGGGCGTGTAGCGGCTCGGCAACAGGCCCGAGGTGATGCTGACGCGCGGCACATAGACCAGTCCCGGCGGCCTTGGGAACGACTCGGGTTTTAGATGCAGAGCTTGGTTGACCTGCTGCATGACCTGCTTCCAGATGGGACCCGCTGCCACGGCGCCGTACGCCGGCCCCATATTGCTCTTGGTGTAGGGCTGAGCAATTTCGCCGAGCCGGTTGCCTTCCCACACGCCCACCACCATTTGCGGCTCATAGCCGAGAAACCAGGCATCGGCCTCGTTGTTGTTGGTGCCGGTTTTGCCGGCTGCGGCTCGGCCGATATTGAGCAGATGCCCCGTGGTATAGGCGTTCGGCCCGATGGAGGGCAGCGGATTCGGATCCAGCACCCGCTGCATCATTTGAGTCAGGATGGCCGCCTGACTGGCCGTGACCGCTTGTGTGGCGGTGGGCCGGGCTGAAAAGAGCACCTTCTTGCCGTCGGTCACACGAGTGACAAAGACCGGTTGAGTGCGGGTACCGGCATTGTCCAGCGCCGCGTATCCGGTGGTCATCTGGAGCAGGTTGGTGTCTACCCCCAGCGCGATGCCCAAGCCGCGGGCCTCTCCCGGGGGAACAGCGATGCCGAAGCGCTGCTGGAGAAACTGAACCGCATAGGGAATGCCAATGCGGTTGAGCAGATGCACGGCCACGTCGTTGTCGGAAATCGCCAGTGCGTCCCGCAAGTCCATGTAGCCGCGGTAAATGTAGTCATCGTTCTGGGGCCACCACGTTTGGTGGCTCACGTTCTTGAAGATGGGGACGTCTTGCAGTACAGACATCTGGGTGTAGCCGCGCGCCAACGCCGGGGCATAGTCCAAGAGCGGTTTGATGGAGGACCCGGTCGAGCGCGACGCGTTGATGGCTAAATCATCTTGCAGGAAGGTGAAGTGGCTTCGTCCCCCGATGATGGCCCAGACATGGCCATTATGGGGATTTTCCACCACGACGGCCGCTTGGTGGTCGGGATAGAGTTTGGACGATGCGCCGAAATTTTTGGACATCCACTGGTCTACCGCTTGTTGCGCGATGGTGTAGACCTGGGGACGCAGGGCCGTGTGAATGTGCAGTCCGCCGTTCATGATTTGGTTCATGGGCATGCCATGAGCCCGCAGCTCTGCCACCACTTGGTCGATGTACCAGGGGTAGGGAAACCCGTCTTGCGCCTTCTGGACCGGTTCTGGATGGAAGTGCAGCGGTGTCTCCTCGATCCGCCGTCCCTCGGCCGCGCTGATGTCGCCATAACGCACCATGGCTTGGACCACCTGCGTTTGGCGTTCCCGGGCCAGCGTCGGGTTGACCAGCGGATCGTAGAGAGAGGGGGCCTGGGGCAGTCCCGCCAACAGGGTGGCTTGGGCCAGGGTCAGCTTAGCTGGTGTGGTGTCGAAATACACGTGCGCGGCCTCCCCGATGCCGTCCGCGCCTTGGCCGAAATACACCTCATTTAAATACAAGTCCAAAATCTCGGCTTTGCTGTAGTGATGGGCGAGTTCCAGACCGATGACAAATTCTTGTATTTTCCGGGTCAGCGATTTCTTGTCGCTCAGATATAAGTCCTTGGCGAGCTGCTCGGTAATGGTGCTGGCGCCCTGCACCGCCGAATGATGGATGAGGTCCACCCACGCGGCACGGGCGATGGACCGCAGATCGAACCCGGGATTGTGATAGAAGTTGTGGTCCTCGATGGCCACCATCGCAGCCTTCATATGCGGGCTAATGGCATTGATGGGGGTCATATGATGGTCCGGACCGCCCAAACGGGCAATCACCTGTCCGCTGGCGTCATACACCAGGGACGAAGGGGAACTGTCCACCGCCGCCACCAGGTGGTTGACGGACGGCAAGTGACGGGTGGCTCGGTATCCATAGCCGCCGCCGACAAAGACCAGGGCTGCGCCGGCGACCGCGCTCAGACGCCCCCATTTGACCTGCCGTCGGGGGCGCCTCAGGGCAGTCCCGCAAAACCGGCAATAGCGGGACTGGTTGGTGTTGGCACGGCCGCAATTGGGACAGTTCAAGGCATCCACCTCGTCAAAAGCGCTCGGAATTCTCGATCCATCATGATACGGACATCTTGTCCCCAGATCGTGCAAAATATGTCAGGTCGCAGAACCTGACTCCAGCGTCACGTCTACAGGATTCGCAGGACATGGGCCATTTGAGGAAATAAAGGGGGCGGGGTGCGTGACCCCGCCCGCGGCATTTAGGGGCGGACCGAACCGGCTCCGAGATAGTGGGCATTCCAATAGACGTTGTTGAGGTTTTGCACCATCACGGATTGGCCAGGGGCCGGTGCGTCGATAAAGGCCTCGGCATATCCGAGTTTGGGATAGGATCCGATGTAGATCGCGACGTGCGACGCGCCCGGGGCATCGGTGGAGAAGAACAGCAAGTCGCCCGGTACCAGGTCGGCTCGTGAAACCGGCGCGGCCTGTTGGTATTGGTCGTAGCTTGTCCGGCCTATCGTAATGCCGTTTTGCGCCAGCACATACTGCACCAGACCGGAGCAATCGAATCCCGTGGCCGGGTTCTCCCCTCCCCATACGTAGGGCACGCCCAAATATTTGAAGGCGGTCGCGACGATAGAGGTATTCAGAGACTCTGGCGCCGATTGGACCGGCAGCGCGACGCTGTTGGTGCTGCGGCCGGAGACTGGATCGGCCGGGGCGAGCCCGGGAAGACGCAAGACTTGGCCGATGGTAAGCCGATTGGGGTCGGCGAGATGGTTGAAGTGCGCCAAGACCTGCCAGGTGGTGTGGTCTGCGGCGGCGATGCTGTCCAGGGTGTCCCCGGCGCGTACAGTCACGGACATCGTCTTCCGGATGACATGAGCGAGCGCCTTCGTGATCCCCTGCGATGCGGGGGCCGCAAATAGGGCATGCTCGGTGGCCGGCCCGACGATGCCGTCAACGGCCAGATGATGGGACCTTTGAAAGGCGCGAACGTCTTGCAGCGTTACGGGGCCGAAGTAGCCGGTGGCGCCGACCGCATAACCCAATTGCTTCAGGCGGGTCTGTAACAGGGAAACGCTGGGACCACGGGATCCCAGATGAAAGATGCCGCTCAAAGCGGCCGCATTGGCCATCGGTGAGGCGGCCAAAAACAGCCCAGCCGCCAGTCCTGCGGCGGCGCGGGTCCAGCGGATATTCACGATGGATGGCTCCCCTTCCTTCGTAAATTGCCTCCGAGGTTAGTTGCTGGTTCGGGCAGAAGGAGCCCTACGCGCTGGACGCGATTCACCAAGGGTCTCACAAGAACCCTTTGTCCCCCGTACATGTGAAACACATGATTCGGCCATAAGGAGTCCTCTGGATTCTAGAGGGCCGGTCGGACAAAGTCATATCCGGCTCCGTGGGCTGGGGGCGGGTCCGGGAGGAATAGGTCTTCGGGTGGCAAATTATGTCCAAAGGACGCACAATCTGGTGGCGATGGAAATCATCTCCAGGCCAGCACCCGCCGGGATGTGGCGCTGGAGCGGGGCCTTTCTGGATATCAGTGGCATAATGCGATAATATAGGGACGCTTATTGGGACGGGAGGTAACAGATTGGCAAGGCCAAAACCCTTGATAATTGTGGAGTCGCCGGCAAAAGCGAAAACGATTAGCCGATTTCTGGGCAGCCGGTATCAGGTAAAGGCGTCGATGGGACACGTGCGGGATCTGCCCAAAAGCCAGTTTGGGGTTGATGTGGAACAGGGGTTTCAACCCCGCTACATCACCATCCGCGGCAAGGGCGGGCTGGTCAAGGAACTCAAGGACGCAGCCAAAAAGACCGACCGGGTGTACTTGGCGACTGACCCTGACCGCGAAGGAGAAGCCATTGCGTGGCACCTTGGCGAGGCGCTCGGGATTAAGCCCGACAACGCCCAGCGGATTGAGTTCCACGAAATTACCAAGGATGCTGTGACGGATGCCATTCGCCATGCCCGGCCGATTGATATGCACTTGGTGGATGCCCAGCAGGCCCGCCGGGTGTTGGACCGCGTGGTGGGATATCAACTCTCCCCGTTGCTCTGGCGCAAAGTGCGCCCAGGTTTGTCGGCCGGACGCGTTCAGTCGGCCGCATTAAAGTTGATTGTCGATCGGGAACGGGAGATTCAAGCCTTTACGCCCGAAGAGTATTACACGATTGAACTGAATGCCGATTCCAAACCGGTGCTAAAGGCCGCCTATGCGGGTCCGCTGGGCCAAAAGGGCCGCGTGAACCAGGATGAGGCCGGCCGCGTCACAGCATCCATACGTCCCGGCCACAGCGTGCAAGTCGTGTCGGTCAAGACCCGGGAGCGGCGCCGCTTTCCCGCATCGCCCTTTACCACCTCGACGTTGCAGCAGGAGGCTTCCAGACGACTGGGTTTTTCGGTCAAGCGGACGATGAGTTTAGCCCAACAGCTGTATGAAGGGCTGGAGGTGGCCGGAGAGGGCACCGTGGGCCTAGTCACCTACATTCGTACAGACTCGACCCGGGTGGCCGATGTGGCGGTGACCGATGCCCGTGCCTTCATTGAAAGTACCTATGGCTCAGAGTTTTGGAAGGGCACGGGACCGAAGCGGCAGGAAAAGGAGAAGCCGGGCGTGCAAGGCGCCCACGAGGCTATCCGGCCCACCGTGGTGATGCGCCATCCCGACTCGCTGAAGAATTCGCTCAACCGGGATCAGCTGCGGCTCTATCGGCTGATTTGGGAACGTTTTGTCGCCAGTCAAATGGCGCCTATGGTGTACGATGCCACCACCATCGAGCTCAAGGGCGGGGAACAAGAGGCCCACATCTTCCGGGCCCACGGGGCTGTCGTGAAGTTCCCCGGGTACACCACGCTGTATCAGGAGACGAAGGACGAGGGAGCAGAGGCGGACGAGGCCGGGCAGGCGCCGTTGCCGCTGCTCACCGAAGGCCAGAGCTTGGCCATTTTGGACCTAAGCGCGAGCCAGCATTTTACGGAGCCGCCTCCGCGGTTCACGGAAGCGAGTCTGGTCAAAACCTTGGAGGAGCTCGGTATTGGTCGGCCGTCGACGTATGCCCCCATCATCGACACCCTCTTGCAGCGCGACTATGTCCGCCGTGAGCAAAAGAAGCTGACGCCGACCGACTTGGGGGGCGTGGTGGTCGATTTGCTGGAGAAGTATTTCCCCGAAATTGTCGACATCTCGTTTACCGCTGCGGTGGAGGATCAATTGGACCGGGTGGAGGAGGCGGAGCTCAGCTGGCGCCAAGTCTTGAGCGACTTCTATCGTCCCTTTGCCGATGAGCTGGCCAAGGCCGATGCGGACATCGAGAAGGTGGCGATGCCGTCCGAGGTTACGGATGAGGTATGCGCGGTGTGCGGCAAGCCGATGGTCGTCAAATACGGTCGGTTTGGCAAGTTCTTGGCTTGTTCGGGTTACCCCGAATGCACCAACACTCAAGCCATGGTTGAAAAAACGGGCGGCGTGTGCCCCAAGTGCGGCAGCGATTTGGTGGTGCGCCGCAGCAAGCGGGGCCGCACCTTTTATGGGTGCCGGGCCTATCCTGAGTGCGACTTTGTGACCTGGTGGCGTCCTACGGAAAAGAACTGTCCGCGTTGCGGCTCCTCGATGGCGATGCGGCGCAAGGGACGCCAGGATACCTTGGTTTGTCTCAAGGAGGGATGCGGTTTTGAAGAAGAAGCCCAATGAGCGCGTAACGGTCGTGGGGGGCGGACTGGCAGGATCGGAAGCCGCCTATCAACTGGCCCAGCGCGATATCCCCGTCGATTTATATGAGATGCGGCCCATCACCATGACGCCTGCCCATCACACCGAGCGATTCGCGGAACTGGTGTGTTCCAATTCGTTTGGGGGCGACCAGGGCCTGTCGCCCGCCGCCTTGCTGAAGGCCGAAATGCGGATGTTCGATTCCTTGGTGCTGAAGGCGGGCTTGGAGGCGCGGGTGGATGCCGGTTCGGCCTTGGCGGTGGACCGCGATGTGTTCAGTGAAAAGGTCACCGAGGCCATTACGCAGCATCCGCTCATTACGGTGCATCGCGAAGTGGTCGAGCGGGTGCCGGAAGGGCCTGCTATCATCGCCACCGGCCCATTGACACACGAGTCGCTCAGTCGAAGCCTGATCGATACGCTAGGCGACAACCCCTTGTCTTTCTTTGATGCCGCCGCCCCGATTCTGTTTGGCGACACCATCGATAGGGACTATGCGTTTCTGGGATCCCGGGAGGGCAGCGACGACTATATCAACTGCCCGCTCACCAAAGATGAATATGACGTGTTTTATGAGGCCCTGACCGCGGCCGAACAGCATGAACGCCATGACTTTGAAGAGGTGTCGTTCTTCGAGGGCTGCTTGCCCATCGAGGAATTGGCGCGCCGGGGCAAGCGCACGCCGCTCTTTGGACCCATGAAACCCATGGGCCTGTCCAACCCTCTGGAGGGCGGGCGCCGTCCCTATGCCGTGGTGCAACTGCGTCGCGATAACGCCGCCGGATCGCTCTGGAGCATGGTCGGGTTTCAGACCAACCTGCGCTGGGGCGAGCAAAAACGGGTCTTCCAGCTGATTCCAGCCCTGCGGCATGCCGAGTTTGCCCGCTACGGGGTGATGCACCGCAACACCTATTTGAAGAGCCCGAAAATCTTGGAGGCCAGCCTGAACACCCGTGTGCGCCCGGATTTGTGGCTGGCCGGCCAGATGATCGGGGTTGAAGGATACGTGGAGTCGGCCGCGTCGGGAATTCTGGCCGCGGTGAACGCGTCACGACAGGTCCATGGCGAGGACCCGTTGGTGCTTCCGCGGGAGACGATGATGGGCTCTTTGTTCTACTACGTGAGCCATGCCGATCCGGAGAGCTTCCAGCCCATGAATGCGACCTTTGGACTCTTTGAGGTGCCGGAAGCCGTGCGCGAGCTGAAAGACAAGCGCGAGCGCCGCCAGTGGCTCAAGGATCGGGCGCTGGACTCGATGCAGCAAGTGCTGCGGCTCGCGGTCCGCCGTTATGCCTAAGAGCGAGCACCCGGAGGTCGCGGCCTATCTGCGCCATTTGGATGCCGTGGAGGAAGTGTCGGCCAACACCTTAAAGGCCTACGCGACCGATCTGGCACAGTTTGTGGAGTTTGTGAACCGGGATCTAGCATCGGCGGATGCGAAAGCGGTCCGTCGTTACGTCGCCCACTTGGGGGCGGCGGGGATTTCACCGCGCAGTGCCGCCCGCAAATTGGCCGTGATCCGAAGCCTCTACCGCTATCTGGAACGGGAGGGGCGCATCGCCGCCAATCCTGCCAAGCGTGTATTGGCGCCCCGTTTTCGACGGGGCCTGCCGCGCGTCTTGACGGTGGACGAAATGCGCCAGTTCATTGAGGCAGCCATGCGGGAACAGGGCCCGTTGGGATTGCGAAACTGGGCCCTCATTGAGCTTATGTACGGCGGCGGCCTGCGAAGCCAGGAAGCGGTGGATCTGGACCTGGGGGGCGTCGACTACGCCCAAGGCATGGTGCGGGTGACCGGAAAAGGCCGCAAGCAGCGCATCGTGCCCGTGGGCCGCTATGCGCTGGCGGCCTTGGATCGGTATGTGAAGGAGGGGCGCCCCCAACTGGCCTCGAGCCGGGAGAAGGCGCTCTTTGTCAATGCCCGCGGGGGGCGGCTGACCACGCGCAGCGTGCGGCGCATCGTGAAGGCGACCCTCCTCAAGAGCGCGCTCCACCGCAACATCAGCCCCCACTGGCTGCGTCATTCCTATGCCACCCATCTCTTAATGGGAGGCGCCGACTTGCGGGTGGTGCAGGAATTGTTAGGGCACGAAAGTCTCCGCACCACGCAGATTTACACCTATGTGTCCCAGGAGCAGTTGGGCCGGATTTACCAGAATGCACACCCGCGCGCATAGAATGAATTGGGGGGATGGACGTGAGCGAGTTTCATGGAACCACCATATTGGCGGTCGTGAAGGATGGCCGCGCGGTATTGGGCGGCGACGGACAAGTCACCTTCGGGCAGAATACCATCATGAAGCATACCGCCAAGAAAGTGCGCCGTTTATATCACGGAGAGATTCTGGCGGGATTCGCCGGCGCCGTGGCCGATGCCCTGACGTTGTTCGAGCGCTTTGAAGGCAAGTTGGAAGAGTCGCACGGCAATTTGCCCCGGGCCGCGGTAGCCCTGAGCCGGGAGTGGCGCACAGACCGCATGCTGGGGAAGCTGGAGGCGCTCTTGCTGGTGGCCGACCGGCAGAATCTGTTTTTGCTGTCGGGTACGGGCGAAGTGATTGAGCCTGATGACGGGATTGCCGCGGTGGGATCGGGCGGAAGCTATGCTTTAGCGGCGGCGAGGGCCCTGGCGTCGGTGGAGAGCGGGATTGAGCCCGCGGACATTGTGCGCCGCTCGCTGGAGATTGCCGCCGATATTTGTATTTACACCAACCATCATCTCACCATCGAGACGTTGAACTAGTTCGTGAAGGGGAGGACCCGCATGGATGAATCGGTTATGACCCCAGCCCGCATCGTGGAGGAACTGGATCGGTATATTGTCGGGCAGAAGGAGGCCAAGCGCGCGGTCGCGGTGGCGTTGCGCCACCGGTGGCGCCGGAGCCGCTTGGAGCAGGAACTGCAGGAAGAGATTACGCCGAAGAACATCTTGATGATCGGGCCTACCGGTGTGGGCAAAACCGAGGTGGCGCGGCGGCTGTCCCGCTTGTTGAAGGTGCCCTTTGTGAAAGTGGAGGCCACCAAGTTCACGGAAGTCGGGTATGTCGGCCGCGATGTCGACGCGATGGTGCGGGACTTGGTCGAGACCTCCATCCGCATGGTCAAGGAAGAGCGCAGCCAGCAGGTTAAGGAGCGGGCTGAGCGGTTGGCTGAGGATCGGATTGTGGAAGCCATGGCGCCCTATCCCAATGACGCCCCATCGGGTGCCGCAAACCCGTTCGAAATGTTCTTTGGCGGCACCTCCAATCCCAATGCGGCCCGCCCCGTGGACTCGGAAGAGCGGCGGCGGATTGAGGAGGAGCGCCGGAAAATTCGTGAGAAGCTGCGCATGAAAGCCATGGAGCACGAAGTCATTGAGGTGGAGGTGGAGGACCAGACCCCGGCCTTTCCGATGATGAACCAGCCCGGCATGGAGAACCAGATGAACATCGGGGAAATGTTCCAAGGACTGCTTCCCAAGCGCACCAAACGCCGTAAAATGACGGTCGCGGAGGCGCGCAAAGTGCTCACCCAGGAGGAAGCCGACAAACTGATTGATGCCGACGCGGTGACAGCCGACGCTGTCTGGCGGGCGGAGCAGCAGGGCATTATCTTCATCGACGAGTTCGACAAAATTGCCGGCGGAGGCGACGGGCGCGGCCCGGATGTGTCGCGGGAAGGTGTGCAGCGGGACATTCTGCCTATCGTCGAAGGTTCCACCATCCAAACCAAGCACGGACCCGTCAAGACCGACCACATCCTCTTTATAGCAGCGGGTGCCTTTCACGTGTCGAAACCGAGCGACTTGATTCCGGAACTGCAAGGCCGGTTTCCGATCCGGGTGGAGTTTGACGCCCTCACCGAGGAGGATTTTTATCGCATTTTGACGGAACCGAAGCATTCGCTGGTCTTCCAATACCAGGCATTGCTGGGGGCGGAAGGTGTCGAAGTGACGTTTGACGAGAGTGCCTTGCGGCAGATGGCCCATTACGCCTATCAGGTCAACCGGGACAGCGAAAACATCGGTGCGCGGCGCCTCCATACCATCTTGGAGAAGGTCCTGGAGGAGCTGAGCTTCAGCGCTTCGGAGCTGGCCGGCCAGACCATCGCCATCACCGATCACTATGTCGACGAGCGCCTGGGGCGGATCGCGGAAAACATTGACATCAATAGATATATACTCTGAATTTTTGTTTTCGTTATGACCTTTCCTCACATTCTTCATGCTATAATTGTGCGGTGAAAAAAATTTGGTCATGTCGAAGTGAGGGAGACGATGTCGATGGAAAAGCTTCTAGACAAGACCCGGCGCATCAACCGGCTCTTGCAGCGCTCGGCTGGCCATCCGGTGAATTTTGAGGAAATGGCCAAGATCTTGAGCGAGCTCATCCAGTCGAATGTGTACGTGGTGAGTCGGCGAGGAAAGATTTTGGGATACTCGCTCTTGGATTCCTTTGAATGCGATGTCATGGTTCGGGAAGTGCTGGGACCGGAAGTTTTTCCCCAATCCTACAACCAGGGGCTGTTGAAGGTGGATGAAACCCACCCCAACGTCTCCCAGGAGAAGCGGCAGTGCGTATTCTTCCACGAGACGCCCTGCATCTACGAAAACAAGATTACCACCATTGTTCCGGTCAACGGCGGCGGCGATCGATTGGGGACGCTGGTCATCTCGCGGTTTGGCCGTGATTTCGATGACGAAGATTTGATTCTGGCCGAGTTTGGCGCGACGGTGGCGGCGATGGAGATTCTACGCTCCAAGTCGGATGAGCTGGAGATGGAAGCTCGCAAGAAGGCGGCCGTTAAGGTCGCCATCGACACCTTGTCCTATTCGGAGTTGGAAGCCGTTCAGCACATCTTCGATGAGCTAGGCGGTCCGGAAGGACTGCTGGTGGCCTCAAAGATTGCCGATCGGGTGGGGATTACCCGATCTGTCATCGTGAACGCGTTGCGGAAGTTTGAATCGGCGGGCGTGATTGAATCCCGGTCGCTGGGTATGAAGGGAACTCACATCCGGGTATTGAACGACCGGCTGTTGGGAGAACTGAAGAAATTGCAGCGCTAGAGTCGCGCACAAATGAGGACCCGGGATATCCCGGGTCCTCATTTTTTGCCGGTTATCGATAGCGATACGGGGCGAGCTGCCAGCCTTCCCGATCGACCTGATCAGGATCGTGGCTGAAAAAGGGTTTGGCGCCGTCCTCCGCCAGCTGCAGGAGCCGGGTGACCGATCCCCGGGCCAGTTCTTTGTTCTTCGACGCCCCGATGCGCTCGACCGCGAAGTGCCCCCGGGTATAGACGGCGTCCGAAGTAATCAGGACAGGTCCGTCGTTCAGCTCCACCAACAAGGACTGGTGTCCCAAGGTGTGTCCCGGCGTGGAGAGCAGCGTAACCCCGGGGGCCAGCTCCGTGTCGCCCTCAAAGAGGGTGATGCGCGCCTCCGGGGCGGGTCGGAAGGCCGGGTCCGGATAGGTGTCGGTGTCGGTCTGGGCCGCCTCCCACTCCGCTCGCTGGATGCCGAACTGATTGGTGGGGAACGCCTCGTTGCCGCCCGCGTGGTCGAAATGCAGATGGGAATTGGCCACCAAGTCGACATCCTGCGGCCGGATCCCCAGCTTCTCCAATTGGGACTGGATGTGATCGTCCGGGGCTAGTTCCGGGGTCAAAAAGGGCACGGTGTCTGGCCCCAAGAGTCCCGCTGGATCGGTGCGGCACTGGTTGGAACAGCCGGTATCGAACAAGATGAGACCGTTCGCGGTTTTGACCAAATAGGTATACACGGGTATGCGAAACCGCTGGCCGGCTGGGACGTCGGGTGAGAGGACGGATACATCCGAATCAAAGTGCCCGACCGGTATAATGATAAGTTCTGGCATGTCGTGACCCCTTTCTGCCACTCACTTCGCCGCCCCGGCGCGAATTCCTGCTGCATTGGATGGAGACCCAGGGAGCATGCTAACGGCGACTTCGCATTCAGAAGGGGGATTGAACAGGCATGCGTCTGGCAAGTTTTTTGCTGGCGACGCTGTTTTCATGGTTCCCATTTCACCATGCAGCCGTCACCCGGCCGGCGCCCATCATTAAGCAAGTGTTGACAACCCAGAAAGTCGTGGCGCTCACATTCGACGACGGGCCAACCCGTACGTGGACCCCGAAGGTTTTGCAAGTGCTGCAACAAAACCATGTGCCGGCGACATTTTTCGTGATTGGCACCCACGCCATTCAGCGTCCGGAAATCTTGAAGGCTGAGGTTGACGCCAAAATGGAGATTGGCAGCCATGGGTATCAGCACATCATTCTCCGCAATCAGAGCGCGGACGCGGTGAAACAGGAGATTCACCAGAACGAGGCGCTGTTTACGTCCTTGGGCGTCCCCAAGCCGATCATCTACCGGCTGCCGGCTGGCGCCTCGGACAGCACCGCCCTGCGCGTCTTGGGAGACATGGGCTACAAGGTGATTGGGTGGTCCATCGATACCCGCGACTGGCGCCGCAAATATTCGGCGCAGCAGATGGCCGAGAAGGTGATGAAGCAGGTCGAACCCGGCGCCATCATTATCTTCCACGATGGCCCCAACTCGTCCCAAGCGACCATCGATGCGGTCAAGACCATCGTGCCGGAATTGAAGAAGCAGGGATGGAAGTTTGACACCGTCTCGCAAATGCTGAAGCTGGAGAAATTCTCCTCGCACCGATAAAGACAGGCACGCGTCGGGAGTCCCGCCCATAAGCTCCTTAGGGGGATGTCGATGCGTGTGGGACGGGCAGTGGGAATCGGCGGAACCGCTTTGGGGGCGGCCTTGGCCACGAACCGCCCAGCCGAGTGGTGGCCATGGGCCGCCCTGGGTATGGCGGTTCTCTGTGCGTGGGCCCTGTTATGGGGAGAACTGCAGTTTTCGGCGGCCGCTCCGGCCCGCTGGCAGGGCGAGGGCGGTCGGCTGTGGACCTGGTTTTCGGTCTGGAGGCCCGTGGGGCGGCTCGCCGCGCCGGCTTGGTTGTTGGGGCTGATCGTCCACGCGGGCTGGCACCTGGGGCTCCCCTGGCGCCTCGGGAGCTCCGGGCTAGTACTCCTGTTGGTGATTGGGGCCTTCCTGCCCCAGCGTCGCTGGAACTGGGGGCTTGGCCTGCTGGGCACGGCGGGTTTTTTGGCCTTGTGGTGGCGGTGGGGAACGCCCGGGGCGCTGCCGCCCGCTCTAGGGCTGCTGGGCATGGGTCTTTTGGTCTTGACTTGGCCGGAATTTTTGCCGCGGCCCCAGCGTCCCGGACCGCGCCTTTTCGGTCCGCTCGGATGGTTGGCGGGCGGGCTGGCGCTGGGACTAGCATGGCGCCTCGGTCTGCCGTGGCTGCTTCCGGGCCACCGGGTGCTGGTCGGGGCGGCCCTTTGGCTGTTAGGCTGGGCGGTCTCGGGGCCGTTCCAGATCCCGCCGCGGCGGCGCATCGCCGCCGCCATTTTGGCCTTTTTGTTCGCCATGGTGCCCGGGGAGGCGCTGGCGTTCGGGATTTCGGTGTGGATTTTAGGACAGACCAGCGGCATCTTCGTGCTCTGGCTGTGGCTGAAAAAAAGCCAGTTGTATATGTTTCGCCCCTGGGGCTGGGGATCCAAAGGCGTGGCGGCCCTGTTGCCCCTGGCCATTGGCGCAGCGTGCGTCGGCTTGAGCCGCGACCGATGGCTCTGGGGCTGGGTCCTTTGGTTTCTCATTCCGCCGCTCATTGACGCCTACGTGAACAGCCGCTTTCCCTTTCGCCAAGCCGGATTTCCCGATACCGGATCGTTGGCTGAATAAGTGCGGGCGCGAGCCCCTACGTCGACGGCGCTTGGGGGGCGGCTTGCAGCCATGCCTCCAGCCGGTCTATCTGTTGCAGCACCGACTGGCGTGCCGTCGCGAACGGCTGGCGGCGCTGTTCCACCAGCGCTTCGGGCGTCAGGGACCCGAGCCAGCTTCGGGGAATGCCGGGCGCCAAGCGATCCCAGACATGGTCCGGCACCGCCTCGAAGCTTTCGTAGCCTTTCTCCAAGAGTTGCCGCACTAATCCTCCGACGCGATGATGAGCCTCCCGAAAGGGAACCCCTGCGGCGGCCAATCGGTCGGCGAGATCGGTGGCGTTGCTGTAGTGTGCGGCCGCCTGCGCACGGAGACGCCCGGGGTCGAAGGTCAGGTGGTCGAGGAGGCCGGGTAGGACCGTGAGAACAGCCTCAATGGTGTCTACGGTGTCAAACACCGCCTCCTTATCTTCCTGCATGTCCGAGTTGTATGCCAACGGCAGTCCTTTGACCACCGTCAAGAGCCCCATCAGATGGCCGAATACCCGCCCGCTCTTGCCGCGCAGCAGTTCGGCGGTATCGGGGTTCTTCTTCTGCGGCATAATCGAGGATCCGGTGCTGTATCCCTCGCCGAGACTGAGAAAGCCGAACTCGCGGCTCGACCACACCACCAGCTCTTCGGCCAGACGGCTCACATGGACCATGAAGATGCTGGCCCAGGCCAAGTACTCCAAACAATAGTCGCGGTCTGAGACGGCATCGATGGAGTTCGCATAGAGCGTCGAGAATCCCAAGGCCGCGCGGGGGGCGTGCGGGTCGGTGGGATAGGGCGTGCCGGCCAAGGCGCCCGCCCCGAGCGGCGAGATGTCGACACGCTTTTCGGCATCCTGCAGCCGTTCGGCGTCGCGTTGGAACATGGCGGCATAGGCGAGCCAATGATGGGCCATGCGCACCGGTTGAGCGGGCTGCACGTGGGTATAGGCCGGCATGATCACATCGAGGGTGCGCCGGGCGAGACGGGCCAGCGCCTCCAGCAGACCCCGGAGATTTTGCGCGGTTTCATGCTCATGGCGGCGGAGGTAGAGGTGCATGTCCAGCGCGACTTGGTCATTCCGGCTGCGCGCGGTGTGCAAATAGCCGGCCTCGGGTCCGAGAATCTGGTGCAGCCGGCCCTCCACATTCATGTGCACGTCTTCCCAGCCTTTGTCAGGCGTCAACTGGCCCGTTTCCCACTCGTGCCGGATCTGTTGCAGACCTTCTTGGAGCCTCCCGGCGACCTCCGGATCAATGATGCCGGCCTGGGCCAACATGGCCACGTGGGCTAAGGAGCCGGCCACGTCGTCGCCCAAGAGCCGCCAATCAAACGAGGCCGACGCCAAGAACTTTTCCACCTCGGGCCGGAGTCCGCCGTCAAAACGCTGGCCTCGCGCCATACCGCTCATGAGGTCACCGTTTGCCGCGAGACCTGGCCGTGGATTTGGCTGGAGAGCCCCCATAAGCGGATGAAGCCGCCCGCATCGCGATGGTCGAACTGACTCGCTTCGAAGGTGGCGAGGTCCGGCGAATAGAGGGAGTGCGGAACATCATGCACGGCCACGGCCAGAGCCTGCCCCTTATAAAGCTTCACGGTGACGGTGCCGGATACCGGCCCATTGGCGGCGGCAACAGCGGTTGTGAGGGTGGTGCGGAGCGGGGAGAACCAGAGCCCGTCATAGACCAATCGGGCCAGGCGGTTTCCCGCATCCTGCATGAAAGCCGCCAAATCGCGATCCCAGGTTACGGTCGTCAAGGCGTGGTGGGCGGCATAGAGAATGGTGCCGCCGGGGGTTTCATACACGCCCCGGGACTTAATCCCGACTAAGCGGTTTTCCACCAGGGTAAGGCGGCCGACGCCATGGCGGGCACCGGCTTGGTTGAGGGCCGCGACCAGCTGGGGGGCATCCATGGCCCGACCGTTGAGAGCGGTCGGGCGCCCCTTGTGGAAGGTGATATCGACCTGCTCGGGATTATCCGGCGCTTTGTCTGGGGACACCGTCCAGGTGTAGACATCGTCCGGAACAGGTGCCGAGGGGTCTTCGAGCACACCGCCTTCGTGGCTCACGTGCCAGAGGTTTTCGTCGCGCGAATAGGGGGCGGCGGGGGTGGAATCGACAGGAACTCCCTGTTGGGCCGCATATTGCATTTCGTCCGACCGCCCCTTGAGATCCCAGAGCCGCCACGGGGCGATAATCGCCAGAGACGGATTAAGGGCCATGACCGCGACTTCAAAGCGCACCTGGTCATTGCCTTTGCCGGTCGCGCCATGGGCCACGGCGTCGGCCTGATACCGGGCCGCGCCCTCCACCAGTTTAGCCGCGATTAGAGGGCGGGCGATGGCCGTGCCGAGGAGGTAGGCGCCTTCATAGCGGGCTTCCGCCTGGACCATGGGAAAGGCGTAGTCCTCGATAAATTCCTGGCGGCAGTCCGGGATCCACACATCGTCGGCTCCGGACGCCAGGGCCTTGGCGCGAAGACGGGGGAAGTCCTCCGCCTGGCCGACGTCCACCGCGACCGCGAGAACCTGGGCTTGATAGTGCTCTTTCAGCCAGGGAATAATGACGGAGGTGTCGAGTCCTCCGGAATAGGCGAGAGCAATCCGCATCGTTTCAGCCTCCCAATACGGCCGAGGTATCGGCCAGTACGTGATATAAGACACTCTTTTGAACCCAGAGGCGGTTTTCGGCCTCGTCAAAGACGGCCGACTGCGGACCTTCCAAGACCTCTTCGGCCACTTCTTCGCCGCGGTGAGCGGGCAGGCAATGCAGAAAGATGGCATCGGGTTTGGCCTGGGACATCAGCTCGGATGTGACTTGAAAGGGCGCCATTTGCTGGTGTTTGAGCTGAGTGAGGTCGGGATCGTCGGCCATCGACAAGAACACATCGGTAACGACGACATCCGCGTTGCGGACCGCTTCCCGCGGGTCGGCGGTCAGGTGGATGCGGCCGCCTGTCAATTGCGCTTCTTGGTGCGCCCACGCTGCCACATCGGCTTGCGGCTGAAAGGCCGGGGGCGTGGCGATCCATAGGTCAAAGCCCAATTTGGCTCCCAGCACCAGGTAGGAGTGCGCCATGTTGTTGCCGTCCCCCAGGTAGGCGATCTTGAGCCCTGACATGTGGCCAAACCGCTCCCACACCGTCATCACATCGGCGAGCACCTGAAACGGATGCATGCGGTTGGTCAGCGCGTTGAATACCGGACTCCGGCTCCATCGGCGCCACTCCTGCAGGGTCTCGTGCTCGCGCACCCGTGCCACCACCCCGGACACATAACGGGACATGACCCGCGCGGTGTCCCGGATGGGCTCGCCGCGGCCCAGTTGGCTTTGGTTCCAGTCCAACACCACAGCGGACGCGCCGAGGCTTTGAATGGCCACTTGAAAGGAGACGCGGGTGCGGGTGGAGGGCAGTTCAAACAGCAGTCCCACATGCTGGCCTTCCAAGGCGTGGCGGAACGCGGGAGACTGGGGCTCTTGCTTCATGACCCGGGCGGTATACAAAACGCGTTGGATTTCGGCCGGCGACCATTCCATTAAGGACAATACGGAACGATTCTTTAAGGTTTCGTTATAGGCTAAGGTTTGCACCATATTCAATGCGCCTCCACTCTCTGGATGCGAAAGAATATACAACACCAGGAATAAATATGCAATGATTCGCACGAAAGGAATTGCCACACAGGCCCCATGACGGCGGCGCGGCGGCGGTTTCTAGAATCGACGCGGGTTATCCCCGCAAAAGGCCTTCGAATTGCTGGGCCGAGGGGTTGTCCGGGAGAATTAACAGGACGGTGTCGTCCCCAGCCAAGGTGCCCAATAAATCCGAATCGGGCAGGTTGTCCAAGAGCCAGGCAATCGAGTGCGCATGGCCCGGCAGGACCTTTAAGACCAGCATGTTCTGCGCGCGGGCCAAGGACACAAACACCTCCATCAGCCGGTGCCGGACCCCGTCTATGGTATAGACCGGCGATGTCGTCGGCAGGGCATAGATGTAGCGTCCGGTCGGACCCACCACCTTGGTAAGCTGCAACTCCTTAATATCCCGGGAGATGGTCGCCTGAGTGACCGATATCCCTTCGTCACCCAGATGCTTTTGCAGATCCTCCTGGGTCTCGACCGCAAATTGGCCCACAATCTGTTTGATGCGCGCGTGCCGTTCCTCTTTGGTCAGCATGGCAGTTCCCGTCCTTTGGTTTAGCCTTCTGTTTGAGATTCTAAATCTTTCTCCGGCTCCTGGCGAAATTCGGGCGCGCCTATCCGCGTCCCGTCCTGTGGGCGGAGCGGGGGAGGCTGCCATTCCAGGCCGTTAGAATCTTCCAGGTGTGGGGGGCGTGGCGCAGGAAACACTGTTGCCGAGGTGATGTTATGAATCGGTGGTTGGCAGCTGCAGCCATGCCCGTATTGGCCGGACTCGTGACCCTAGGGCCGGGGTTAAGACCGGCGCACGACGCGGCCCACGCCGCCGGAAACCCGATGCAAGTGGTGGGGTTCTGGGCCAACGACGCCACGTCGGGCCTCTCCGGGCTGTACAAATATCCCCATGCGGTGACCGATTTCGCGCCATTCTGGTACTCGGTCAACGCCAGCGGCAGTTTGGTCAGCCATGTCGATACCGCCATTCTCAACAAGGTCCGGGCGGCACACGTGGCCATTACCCCCTTGGTGAATGACGGCACGGGCGTACAGGCTTTTTTGACCAATCCGGTGACCCGGATTAATGCCGCCCGCAACATCGCCGACATGGTGAAGGCCGAGCACTTCCAAGGCGTTGACATCGATTTTGAGCCGCCCCACAACTCGGTTTCGCCGGAGTTGGTGGCGTTTATGATTGATCTCCGGGACTTTCTGCCCCACGGTTCGGTGGTGACCATGGCCATCGTGCCCAATTCCGGCGGCGCCTACAACTTTCCCAAGTTGACGCCGGAAGTCAATCAGTTCATCTTGATGAGCTACGATCAGCATGATGACGGGTCGCTGGCGGGACCGGTGGCGGCCACGCCGTGGGTGCAAAACATCCTGGCACGGATGACATCGGTGGTGCCCTCGCAGAAAATCGATTTGGGTGTGGCGGTGTACGGGTATGTGTGGCCCCAAGGCAGCACCACGGCGGCCACCGTGCCATACAATGCGGTGACGCCGACTATGCAGGCCAACGCGAAGTGGGATTCCGCCGACCAAGAAACCTATGCCACGTATTCCACCGCCAGCGGGCCGGTGGTGGCCTGGTGGGAGAGCCTGCAGGGCATGAATCAAAAGATTCAGCTGGCCAAGCAGGACAATCTGGGCGGCATTGCGCTCTGGCACTTGGGGTATGCCAACGATTCCGTCTATCAGTTGTTGCTCCACCAAGTCGGTTCGCAACCGTAGGAGTGCCTTAGCAGGATTCCGTCCTTCTCTGTCGAAGTTTCAGGGACGATGGAATCCTCGCTACAAGGGGATTCTCAACATCTTGGGGAGATGTCCGGATGATTGACTTGCATGCCCATGTGCTGCCGGCCCTGGACGATGGGCCACGGACTGCCGATGAAAGTTTGGTGTTCCTGCGGCGAGCGGAACAGGACGGCATTCACGCCCTGGCGGCGGTGGTCCATGCCAACGACGCGCGTTTCAATGTTGAAAAGGACCCGTATTGCCAGACCTTTGACGATTTGGAGCGCATCCTGCGGGAACGCGGCCTCGGCATCCGGCTTTTGACCGCCATGGAGGTGCGGGTGGGCCCTGGCCTGGTGGAGGGGTTTTTAGAGGGCCGTTTCCTCCCGCTGGCCAATACCCGCTACGCGTGCATCGAACTGCCCACCAATGATTTTCCCATCGACACCTGCGACAACATTCAGCGCCTGAAGACGGCGGGCTTCCGCGTGGCGCTCATGCATCCGGAAACCAACCGCAGCTTGCGCCGCCACCCCGACCTGGTGGAACGGATCGTGGCCTTGGGAGCGGTGGGCATCGCATCCGCCGGGTCGGTGTTGGGGCAGATGGGACCCGAAGTGGAAAGACTCAGTATGGACCTCATGGAGGCCGGCCTGGTGCAAACCGTGGGGAGCGGCACCCACTCCGCCGATCGCCGCCCGGTTCGCTTGTCAGCGGTTCGGGAGCTTCTGTACCGGCGCTTTGGCGATGAGGAGGTTCACTGGATGATGGAAGAGGTGCCGCGCATGCTGCTCTCCGACCAACCGATTGTATTGCGGGCCCGGCAACCTTTAGGCTGGCAGCGCTGGGTGGCCGCCCGCCGCTAAGTTCTCCCCGAGTCTCCCCGGATGCTATCATGAGAGCGAGGGGAGGCTCTTTTTATGCGCGCAGTGATTTTTGAGGAGTTTGGCGCACCGTCGGTGCTGCGGCTTGCGGAGGTGCCCGCACCCGAACCGGGGCCCGGAGAAGTCCTGGTCCGGGTGTCGGCCGTCGGCGTGAACCGGCTGGATTTAATGGCCCGCCAGGGGCAGGTCGGCAAGATCCCGCTTCCGCACATCTCGGGTTCCGAGGTTTCCGGGGTGGTGGCATCGGCGGGTCCGGGCGTCCGCGTCCCGGAGGGATTGCGGGTGGCGGTGGCCCCGTATCTGTTCTGCGGACGCTGTGAATCGTGCCTGGCCGGCCATGAGACAGTGTGTCTCCAAAGCGACATCTTAGGGCTCAGATCCATGGGCGGCTATGCCGAATATGTGGCCGTGCCCGAAACCAGCTTAGTGCCGATTCCCGACACAGTGGATGATCATCAGGCGGCGGCTGTGACGCTGTCAACCATTACCGCGTGGCACATGTTAGCAGACAAGGTGCGCATCAAGCCGGGGGATCGGGTACTGGTGTGGGCCGCGGGGTCGGGGGTTGGCAGCGCGGCGGTCCAAATTGCCCGGATCATGGGGGCCGAGGTGATTGCCACGGCTGGGGATGATGCCAAATTGGCCCGCGCCGAGCAGCTGGGCGCCCGCTGGACCATCAACTACCGCACCGAAAACGTGGTGGAACGGGTCCGCGAAATTACCGGCAAACGCGGCGTAGACGTGGTATTCGAGCACTTGGGCCAGGACACCATGGCAGCCAGTGTGAAAAGTTTGGCCCGCGGCGGACGGATTGTCACCTGCGGAACCTTGACCGGAGCCCAGGGGACGGTGGACCTCTGGTCCCTGTTTGCCAAAGAGCTCAGCCTGATTGGATCGTACGGGGGAACCCGCGACAACCTGCGGCAGGTGCTGTCTTTGGTGGGGGAAGGGCGCCTCAGCGCCGTCATCGACCGTACCTACCCCTTGGCAGAAGCCCGATCGGCGCAGGAGCGCATGGAAGCCCGAGCGCAGTTCGGGAAGATTCTCCTGAATCCGTAGGGACTCACGGGCTGTCTCGATGAGGGGCCACCGAGCGGTGTCTTTTCCGGAGCGGAACCATCAAGCCCAGCGTGGCTAGAGTGGCGAGGGCGACTTCGCATAGGCCGACCAGCATTTCCGAGCCGGCTAGATGGACAAAGCCCATGCTGAGGGTGGCCATCCCCCCAATCCCCAGCGTATATCCCGCCACCATCCGCCCAAACGACACCAGGCGCCTACGACGCATGGCGCGGCTCCTTGCGGTCGGAACCGGGGGCCGGGTTTTCGTGCTCCCGGTAGAACGCCTTCCAGATCAGACGATGCACCCCTAGATAGCGGGGCAGGCGGTTGAGGCCGGGGATCCAAGGGGCTAAGGCCAGGATCATCCAAAATAGAAACCCGATGCTGAGAGCCAGCGCGTCGGCTGCGGCGTTGTTGGCCACAAACGACCACTGATAGATCCAGGTCGGGATGGTCATCCACCAGGCGCCGGGATAGCCGTTGACCGCGGGGTGGATGATGCCCCAGTTCGACCCTAGCATGGCCTGCGTGGCGGGAGCGGTCTGAAGCGGCGTGCCTTGGAGGAACAGCAAGTAGTTCTGGTTGTCAAAGCGGGTGACGATAGCGGGATTCCGGATGAGAGCTCCGGATAAGAGACCGCTTCGGCCCAACTGCAGCATGGCATTCATGAGCGCGGGCAACGGCCCGTCGTTCGCTGTCGGAGTGGCGACCAGCCCGTTCTGGTAGGTGCCCTTGGTCAACGCGCCCCCGAAGGCCGCCTCCCAGCGCACCTGTTGGGCTAAAGAGGCTTGGTTGAAGGCCCGCAGGGCGGGTCGCAACGACGGATTGATGGCGGCCGCCATGGCCAGCGGCTTCAGCACGAAGGCGGTGTTGGCATGCAGCGGGTGAATCACCCCCACAGCCTGCTGCAAGCCCGTCTGCACGCTGGCGCTGCCGTGGTTGTACGGCGGACCGTAACTGGCGATGGCTCCTTGTCCATCCAAGGCATTGAGGGCCACTTGCTCGAACGCCAGGGGATGGGTCGCGGCATATGACTGAATGGTTAAGGGCGGTTTTTCCGGCACCCCGAAGAGAAGGGATGCCAGGAGTACCGCAGCGGTCACAATGACCAGGGTGCCGATAAGATGTTTGACGAAATCCTCGGGGACGGTGCGGTAAGTCTCCACCACATCCAGATGGCGTTTGGTCATTTGAGTTCAGCCCTCCTTTTCTTGCGCACGGGGTAGGGGGGGACCACGCTCTTCAAGCGGACCCGGGTGATGTGCCATCCGATGACGGCGGCAATCGTCAAAGGCAGGACGACCACATGCATGCCGAACATCTGGCCGGCATTGGTCAGGTTCACCCAACCTAAGCCCAGCGCGTTAAGCCCGTCCTTGGCTTGGACGGCGTTCCATTGCGAATAGAGATCGCCGTTGATGAGAAAGCCGGTGAACGCTGTGGGAATGGCCAGCAGCAGGGCAATCGCGCCCAAGAGCCAAGTGCCGCCGCGGCCGCCGCGCCAAGCCCCGGTGAAAAACACACGCCATAAATGCAGCATCATGAAAAAGAAGAAGGCCTGCACGGCCCAGAAGTGGGTCGCCGCGGTGAAGCGCATGGCCCCGTTGTATGACCAGGTGTCGGGTCCGTTCATGGCCATCAGCACGCCCGTGATGACCAGGACGACGAAACTTGAGGCAGTCAGCGAGCCCAGCATGTACATAAATCCCTGGGCATATTCCGGCATTTCCGTCGGTAGCCAGGTATCCAGAGACAGGATGCGGCGCAACATGGCGCGCGACGCTGTGGTCCAGTTGCTCACGGAAACTCCCCTCCTCTCGGGCTCCTAGCGCCGCCGCCGGGCCGGCAACAATAATCCGATCACAAATGTGGCGACCATGAGCCCCTCGACAATAAAATTTCCGGAACCGGGAGACATGGGATCACCTCCCTTCTGATTCCCAGTATTGTCCCCGGCGACGGGGGGCATCCCGGTAAAAATCGTCAATCGCAGGCCAAAAGACGGCCCCTTCCTGGGATGGAAAGGGCCGTGGCTGGGTCTGGGTGGCATCACCGGCGCGCATTCTTCGCTCTCGGATCTATTGGATAATCCAACCACCATCCACGAAGAGAGTAACACCCGTCACGTAGGCTCCGTCGTCTGATGCTAAAAACAGCGCCGCGCCTGCGACGTCCCGGGGCGTACCAATGCGCCCCAGGGGAATGCCCGGGATGATGCGCCCCAGGCGTGCGGGATCCGTCAAGGGATTCATGCCGGTCCGGATCCAACCCGGTCCGATGGCGTTGACCGTAATGCCATGGGGTCCCAATTCCACCGCCATCACTTTGGTCATCATGCGAACCGCGCCCTTGGAGGAGCTGTAGGGTCCAGACCCCGGGGCGGTCACTTCCGAGTAGGTGCTGGCGGTGTTGATGATGCGGCCGGGAATCTTACGGTCGATCATGGCCCGGGCGGCGGCTTGACCGCAGAAGGCCACGCCTTTGACATTCACGGCCAGCACCTGGTCCCAATCTTCCTCGGTGAGGTCGATGAAGGGTTTGGGCGAAGAGATTCCCGCATTGGCAAACATAATGTCCAGCCGCCCCCAGCGCGCCAGCGCCTGGGCGACGGCGTCCTCCACCGGGTGCCGTTCCCGCACGTCGAGGGGGATGACCAAGGCTTCAGCCCCGAGTTCTTCGACCATGGCCCGGGTCGACTCAAGTCCGTCCACATTGCGGTCAGCCAACACCAAGCGCGCCCCTTCTTCGGCGAAGCGCACGGCTGTGCCTTGGCCGATGCCGGAGGCTGCACCGGTAATAAAGGCGACACGCCCGTCTAATCGGTTGCCCATTTTTTTCACATCCTTTATGAGGTGATGGTGGGTCGTTCGCGAATCGCAGCGGGAACTCCTGTATCGGTGCAGAGGGATGCCCGGACGTCGCAGGCCCGCCTCATAACGCGAGGCCGGGCCGGGCAGTCTAGCGCCAGGAGGCGGTAGCATGGCCAAGACGGTTGGAGAAGTGCTGCTGGATGTGCTGGCAGACCACGGCGTGCAATACATCTTTGGATTGCCGGGCGACTCAGTGGATCCCATTTTGGATCCCCTGCGGCGAGACCGACGGATCCAGTTCGTGCAGGTGCGTCATGAAGAAACCGGAGCGTTTATGGCGTCGGCGTATGCCAAGAAGACAGGCAAGCTGGGCGTGTGCCTGGGAACGGCTGGTCCCGGTGCCATCCACCTGCTCAACGGGCTGTACGATGCCAAGCTGGACCACGCACCGGTGCTGGCGCTGACGGGCCAGGTCAACTTGGCCAATATCGGCACCGACTACTTTCAGGAAGTGGACTTGCTGAACTTGTTCGCCGACGTGGCGCTCTATAACTATCAGGTCACCGAACCCGCCCAGATTGGGGTGCTGGCCGGCATGGCGTGCCGCACCGCCCTCGCCAAAGGCGGGGTGGCCCATCTCTCCTTCCCGTTTGAAGTGCCGGCCATGCATGTCAAGGGAACCGTGCCGGAATACAGCGTGGTGGGGAAACACGGGGCCTTCGTGCCGATTCCCGCGGTGCTCAAGGAGGCCGTGGACCGCATCAATGCGGCCGAGAAGCCGGTCATTCTGGCAGGGCGGGGGATGCGCGAAAGCCGGGATGCCTTGTTGGCATTGGCCCAGAAGGCGCAAATTCCCATTGCCAACACGTTGCCGGCCAAAGGGGTGATTCCCGACACGCATCCTCTCGCTCTGGGCGGTCTGGGGCTTTTGGGAGCCAAGCCGGCGCATGTGGCCATGGAGCAGTGCGACCTGTGTCTCTTGCTGGGCACCTCCTATCCCTACATGGAGTTTCTGCCCGACAAGGCAGCGATTCTTCAGCTGGATTGGGAGGCCAGCCAGATCGGCAAGCGGCATCGGGTCGACGTGGGACTGATTGGCGCGGCCACACCCACGCTGGAGGCCTTGGCGGCCGCTCTCCGGCCGGTGTCGGAGCGCCCATGGCTCGCGAAACTGCAGCACGAGCGGGAGGAGTTTCTGATTCGCCAAGCCGACCTGGCGGCCCGGGCAAACCGCGAGGCAGCCGGCATCCACCCCCAATGGGTGGCGGATCGCCTGTCGCGGCTTGTCGATCCCGATGCCAATATTGCCATCGATGTCGGCAATAGTTTGGTCTGGATGGCCCGCAACTTCCTCATCCAGAACCAGGGGTGGCTGGTCTCGGCGTGGTTGGGATCCATGGGGTTTGGCCTGCCTGCGGCCATGGCGGCCAAGCTGGCGGAACCCCACAAACAGAGTGTCGCCGTGGTGGGCGACGGGGGCTTTACCATGCTCATGGGAGACTTCGTCACGGCCGTGAAATATGACTTGGACATGACCGTCATTGTCTTCAACAACCACCGCTTAGGCATGATTAAGTTCGAACAGGAGGTGCACGGGATGCCGGAATTCGGCACCCATCTCACCAATCCGGACTTCGCCCAATATGCGGAGATTTGCGGCGGGCGGGGGTTTCATGTCACCGATCGCAACGAGGTGGAGGACGCCATCCGCGAAGCCCTGGCCTCCCCCATGCCGACTGTTGTCGACATCGCCACCGATCCCAACGAGAAACCGCTCCCGCCGCGCATCACCCGGGGTCAAGCTTTTGGTTACGCCGAGGCGCTGTTCAAAGAGACGTTTGGCGGTTAGCATCCGGCGGTGCGGCGTGGCCCGCAGCGAGGGTGCGTCGCGGCCAAGTGAAGACCGCTTCACGGCGTTCTTCCGCGTCCAAGACGCGTTTCCAGGTGGTGTCGACATCGGTGCGCGTGACCCATCCGACCCATCGCCCGTCTGGATCTACCACCACTAAAGACGGGGACCCCGATCGCACCATGACCTCGACGGCCGCGCGGACCCGTTCCCGGGCCCCGATGGTGCAGACGGGGGATGCCGAGGCGGCCACGGTGCTTCCCGGGTGCGACAGGAGGTGGAACCGGGACACCATGCCGATGACATCACCCCGGGCGTCTACTACCGGGTAGGTGGCATGGCTGAGGGACGGGTCCATAAGACGCGCCTTGGCGTCGGCCACCAGCATCTCCGCGTCCAGGACCTGGGTTTGGGACCGCGCTACCATAATGTCTTCTACCGCCTGACCCTCTAAGGGGTGCACCCCGTATTCCCGCGCCACATGGACTCCGCGGCGGGCGACCTTTTCGGTCAGAATGGAGCGGGGGATCCACAGCACCGTGACCGCCATGGCGGCGGCTGAGGCCATGAAGACCGGCAGCAAAAGC
>JAJZBJ010000182.1 GCA_021798975.1 Bacillota bacterium
AGTATTTTGCATAACCCTCTACCGCCGCGTTGGCCGAGGCTCTCCCTCATGAGGGACCTACCAGGCGGAAGCCGTCTATAGCGGTTTAACGCAAGCCAATCCAATCTTTGGCGGGCTACAGGCGGCCAATGGAAGCCGTGAAAATCTCATCGATTTAATTCCAGTCCTCAACGAATATTGCCTGCCAATCATCCTAAACAGGTTGCGGAATGAGGGTTGAAGTGGAGCCGGCGATGCGACTCGAACCCGCAACCTGCTGATTACAAAAATGCCTCTACGTGACCTCGCCGGCGCGTTATTGCGCCCATGGCCGATGGCGGACATCGACCAAAAAATGTCGGCGCATTCGAACACTTATAGCAGGTGGTGGATTGTTTCCAGCCGCCCCAGGGTTTACCTGCTTCGTTACGGCCCCAATCCCTCCGAGGTCTCGAGACGCCTCTATCCAGACGCAAGCGTGAGAGGGATTCGTGTTGTGGCCCATTAGGCGTAGGCCGAAGTCCATGCCGCCACCAATGGACAAGGCCACCGCGACGTGAAGCGCGCCGCTCCACGCGGCGATACGTTGGACGGGACAATCCGTAGGCCGGGGGGAATACTCGCTCGTGTCGTCCGTTGCATGGCTGGTTGCCGTCCATGCAGACGATGTCGGACCTGTCGACGGTGCAGGGTTTTGCCGTGCCCCTGCGCCGCCATGATTTACTCGACAGGGAGCATAACAGGGAATTGATGCGGAGACCATTATTTCTAGTGGGAGGGAAGGTCTATGCGAAACGCTGAGCCCATTACGCTAACGGTTGATGGCAGTCAGATTGAGGCTAGTGCGGGCGATCGACTGATTGACGTGGTCCTCGCCCACGGGATTGCCATCCCTCATGTGTGCTATATGCCGATCTTGGGCCCCATAGAAACGTGCGATACCTGCATCGTCTCGCTCAACGGGCGCTTTGTGCGGGCCTGTTCAACGCGGGTGGGCGACGGTATGGTGGTTGATACCCGTTCGATCGCCGTCAAGGGACGAGAAGCGGAAGCTATGCAACGTATTTTAGGGAATCATCGATTGTATTGCACGGTGTGCGACAACAACAACGGCCATTGCGTGGTGCACAACACCACCGAGCTTCTGCAGCTGGAGCACCAGACGATTCCTTACACGCCGAAGCCCTATCCGCCCCTGGATAATTCCAATCCGTTCTATCGATATGATGTCAACCAATGTATTTTGTGTGGGCGGTGCGTGGAAGCGTGCCAGAATCTTGAGGTGAACGAGACGCTGTCTATCGATTGGAGCTTGGAGCGGCCACGAGTGGTCTGGGATGACCACAAGCCCATCGGGGAGTCCTCCTGCGTTTCGTGCGGGCATTGCGTCACGGTCTGCCCCTGCAACGCCTTGATGGAGAAGTCCATGCTGGGCGAGGCAGGGTTTTTGACAGGGATGCAACCCGACGCCCTATTGCCGATGATTGATCTTGTGGAGGGCATCGAACCCTCGATGGGGCCGGTTTTTGCGCTGTCCGATGTGGAAGCGCAAATGCGGGAAAGCCGGATTAAGCGCACTAAGACGGTGTGTACATATTGCGGGGTTGGATGCTCCTTCAATGTGTGGACACGCGATCGCCATATTCTGCAAATCGAGCCCCCCGAGGAAGCACCTGTGAATAGTGTGTCCACTTGTGTAAAGGGCAAATTTGGCTGGGACTTTGTGAACAGCCCGGACCGATTGACCAAACCCTTAATTCGTGAAGGCGGCCAGTTCCGGGAAGCTTCCTGGGATGAGGCGCTTGACATCATAGCGCAGCGGATGCACAGCCTGTGGGCCGCGTATGGTCCCGACGCGTTGATGTTTGTGGCCTCGTCCAAGGGTTCCAACGAGGAGGCCTATCTGGTTCAGAAATTGGCGCGCTCGGTCTTCGGCACCAACAATGTGGACAACGATTCAACCTACTGCCAGGATCCGGCGACCTATGGACTGCACGCCACGGTAGGGTACGGGGCCGACAGCGGAACGTTGAAGGACATCGAGGCCGCGGATTTGGTCGTTGCCATTGGCAGCAATACCGCGGAGTCTCATCCGGTGTTTGCGACGCGCGTGAAGAGGGCCCACAAGCTGCGGGGGCAGAAGCTGGTGGTCATTGATGTACGTCGCCATGAAATGGCCGAACGCGCCGATTTGTTTATTCAGCCGAAGAGCGGAACCGATCCGTATCTATTGGCAGGACTTCAGAAATATTTGGTGGATCAGGGGTGGGTTGATGAGTCCTTCCTCCAGCGGTACGTGGTCGGACTTGAGGAATATTTGAAGTCGTTGCAGCCTTATGGTTTGGACCAGGTGGAGGCGTTGACCGGCGTCACCCCGGATGCCGTGAAACAGCTTGCCGAGATGATCCATGATGCGCCTAAAGTCGCGGTGCTCTGGGCGATGGGCATTACCCAGCAAGGCATGGGGGCCCAGGGATCGCTGGCGATCGCCAATTTGTTGCTGCTCACCGGCAATATCGGCCGGGAGGGGACCGGCGGGTACCCCCTTCGGGGCCACAACAACGTGCAAGGAGCCAGCGATTTTGGGTCCAAGCCGATGTATCTGCCGGGTTATCAGTTGGTGGAAGATGCTGAGGCTCGGGCCCGTTGCGAGGTCGTGTGGGGTGGCAAGAAAATCCCCGCGGAACCGGGGCTCCGCAATACCGAGATCGCGTCAGCGGTTTTGGACGGCCGACTCCGAGGTTTGTACATTGTCGGAGAAGATACGGCGCTGGTTGACAACAATGGGTCCCGAATTCAAGAGGCGCTGGAGCAGGTCGAGTTTTTGGTGGTGCAGGAGGTGTTTCTCACCAAGACCGCACAATTTGCCGACGTGGTGTTGCCCGCCGTTCCGTCCCTCGAGAAAGACGGCACCTTCGTCAACACGGAACGCCGCATCCAGCGTTTCTACCGAGCGTTGGAGCCGCTCGGTGACGCGAAGCCCGATTGGGAGATTCTCTCCCTGGTTGCCAACCGCCTTGGGGTGCTTTGGGACTATCAGCATCCCGGCGACATCATGGCGGAAGTCCAGCGCGTCGCCCCGCTTTTTGCGGGCGTGTCTTATGAACGGCTCGAGGGATATCGCACCTTGCACTGGCCGGTCTCGGAGGACGGCACAGACACCCCGCTTCTCTATCAAGATGGATTTCACCAACCGGACGGCAAGGCCCATCTGGTGCCGTTGACGTTCCATGAGGTGGAGCCCCCCGCGGCGGAGTTCGATATCTTGGTGAACAACGGGCAACTGTTGGAACACTTCCATGAGGGCAACATGACCTACCGTGTTCCGGGCATCCGGGACATGGTGCCGGAGGTCTTTCTCGAGATTTCGTCCGATCTGGCGAAGGAGCGTCATTTGGAGGATGGCCAGTGGGTCCGGTTGGTGAGTACCAGTGGTCGAGCCCGGCTTCGCGTCTTGATTACCGAGCGGGTTCGCGGCAGAGAAGTCTATCTTCCCATGAATAGCGTCGGGGAGGGAGCTATTAACCAACTCACCCTAGAAATTTTCGATCCGGAGACCAAGACGCCGGGATATAAGCACACTTACGCCAAGCTGGAGGCGCTGGAAACCGACCCGGGAAGTCCGTTGCCGCGCCGCAATTGGCGGTTCCAACGACGGAATCCGCAACCGGGTGTTCAGGTCGAGCGCAAGTGGGAAAGACCCGACTACAGGTCTTTGGTCAACATTGATGAGATGGAGGATACGAGCCATGGCTAAACCGATTGCTGTGGTGCCGCCCACGGCAACCGCCGGGGACGATGCCATAAACGGCGCCGCCGCTCACGACAACCTGGACGCGATTCTCGACGGGCTGGAAGCGGCAGGAGTACTGCGGTTCGTGCGCGCGCTGCTGGAGCAGCGCCAACCGATTGCAGTAAAGGTCATGCACAAAATGGACACAGAGCCCACCAAGACCGGCCTCAAAAACGCCGTGACGCTGGCCATGGGACTCGGAGCGTTGCCGGATGGGTTTGGCATAACCTTAATGCAGGCATTGGCCGATGGGGCGCGTCGTGCAGGCGAAGCGCGCCATGACCCCGACGCGGACAAGATGTCCGTGTGGGCCTTAATGGGCATGTTGAAAGATCCGGATGTCGCACGGGCCATCCATTATTTAATGGGGTTCTTGCAAGGGCTCGGAAAGTCTTTGAAGCAAACGGAGACGGAGAGCGACCCAACGCTACGCAGCCAAGATGTCAGATGAGATACTCGAATCGCGTCCCTTTAAAATGACCGTGTGTGTGGGACAAAGCCAGAATCGCATAATCTGCTGACCGAGTGCTCGTCCAGTATTTAACCTTCATGGAATCCGTATAGGCGATAATGCCGAAGTTGCTGACAGTGACCCGGGTCGGCCAAGTCGCTGAAGCGGACGCTAAAAATTGGCCCGTGGGCGAGAACTCCTCGATGCGCTGATTCAGTGTGTCCGTCACATAGACGTCGCCGACGGCATTCACCGCAATGCTGGAGGGACCGTTGAACTGACCGGCTCTCGCGCCGAACGTTCCCCACTCGGCCAGTACTCGGCCGGCGGGAGTATAAGCCACCACGTTGTTGGCGCCGCTGTCGGCCACATAGACGATGCCGTCCCGGCCGATGGCCACCCCTGATGGTCCCAACAGCTCGCCGGGGCCTGTTCCCCAACCGCCCACCGTCACGGAA
>JAJZBJ010000021.1 GCA_021798975.1 Bacillota bacterium
CCACCTCGGTGAGATCGTGGTCGCTCATGGATGGGTTCCGTCCTTTCCTGTTTGGGGCTCAAGAGGGCTTTTAGTTCCCGAACTTCCCGATTGGTCAAGGGCCGGGACCGCCCCGGGTCCAGACCTTCCAGCCGGATATTGCCATATTGGACGCGGGTCAGTTGCACCACCGGGTGGCCAATGGAGTCAAAAATGCGCCGTACCTCGCGCTTTTTGCCTTCGTGGAGCGCGATACGGAGCAAGGCGCGGCCCTCGGCCTTTTTGACCACATCTACGCGGTCGGCCTGTGCCAGCCCGTCCTCCAGCATAACGCCCCGGCGCATGCGCTCCAGATGGCTTTTGCGCGGGACCCCTTCCACCCACACCTCGTACACCTTGGTGATTCCCTTGGACGGGTGCATCAGGGCATGCGCCATACTCCCGTCGTTCGTCAGCAGGATGAGTCCTTCGCTCTCGCGATCGAGCCGCCCGACGGGAAACAAGCGGCCGAATTTCTTCGGAATCAACTCCGAAATGAGGTGATCCGCATGGCGGTCCTTGAGCGACGTGGTATAACCGGGCGGCTTGTGCAAAGCCAAATATACACGCGGCTTGTCGTCCACACTGACGGGCTTGCCGTCAACCGCGATTTGGTCCTTGGCCGGATCGGCCGCGGAGCCGAGCTCAACACGGAGACCGTTGACGGTCACCCGCCCGGCCCGAATCCACTCCTCGGCTGTACGGCGCGAGGCCAGGCCGGCTTGCTGCAAGATACGCTGCACGCGGATGGACATCTACTCGCCAACCTCAAAGACAACCTCGACCTCGACGGCTGCATTAAGCGGCAGGGCGTTGGTGCCGACGGCGGAACGGGCATGCCGTCCGGCGTCGCCAAAGACGCTCTCGAACAGTTCGGAGGCGCCGTTAATCACGCCCGGTTGGCCATGAAAGGCGTCGTCGCTTTGCACGAAACCCACCACTTTGACGACCCGCTTCAAGCGGTCCACGCCTCCGGCAGCCTGTGCCGCGACACTGATGGCGTTTAGGGCAGACTGCCGGGCAGCCTGGTAAGCATCGTCGGGAGTGACCTCGGTGCCGACCCGGCCTTGGGCCACCAATTCTCCGTTCTTCAAGGGCAATTGGCCGGCGGTGAAGCATAGATGGCCGGTGATAAGTGCGGGTATGTATGCGGCTACGGCCTTTGGTGGTTCCGGCAGGACCAAGCCTAATTCCTTCAGACGTGCGGAGATGCTCATGAATGTCCTCCCTCGTTCATCAATCGCCCAACCTGCTCATATCTTGAGACAGGCCTTGGAATCCAAACTTTAGCATTTGACCGGCGTGCGATCAGTATACCAGGAGCACTGGCGCCGGGTAACATCCGGGGGAGGGCAAATGCTGAACCACGTCATTGATACGGTGTCCGTCTGGGCAATCCCGTTTCTCGTCGGCATCATTCCGCTGTACGGTTGGATCCGGGGCGTTAAAATTTATGACGTCTTCGTCGAAGGGGCCGAGGAAGGGTTTCGAATGGCCGTCCGTATGATCCCCTTTTTGGTGGGGATTCTCGTAGCGTTAAACATCTTCCAAGCCTCGGGGGCTCTCGATGCGGTGATTAACTTTCTCGCCAAGCCGTTGTCGTATGTGGGCGTCCCGGCCCCGGTCGTCCCGCTCATTCTGGTGCGGCCGCTTTCCGGGGGAGCCGCCTTGGGGATTACTACCGGGATTTTGCAGCACTCCGGCCCGGACTCGTTTGTTGGGAAGCTCGCCTCAACCCTGCAGGGCAGCACCGACACGACCTTCTATGTCATTACGCTGTATTTCGGGTCTATTGCAGTGCGCAAGACGCGCTACGCGCTTACCGTCGCTCTCATCGGCGACCTCGCCGGATTCGTGGCCTCAGTGGCTCTCTCCCATTGGCTGTACCCTCATTGAGCCTTATTCGATTTCTTGGAGGCGAGGTGCCGGAAGATGCGGTCGACAAAGATAGCGACCAGCATGGAGAAGCAGGTGGCAATGATGGTGGGGCCGACAATCACGGTGGGGTTTTTGGAGCCGGCGGCTACCCGCAAGGCGACGACCGTAGCTGGTACTAAGGTCATGGATGCCGTGTTGATGGCTAAGAACGTAATCATGTTGTTCGAGGCGCGGTCTTTAACATCGTTCAGGGTCTGCAATTCTTCCATGGCCTTTAAGCCGAATGGCGTCGCGGCGCTACCCATGCCCAAAATGTTGGCGGCCATGTTCATCACCATGCTGCCCATCGCCGGATGGTCCTCGGGGATACCCGGAAAAAGCCGCGAGACAATGGGCGCCAACACTTTGGCAAAGCCCCGCATCAATCCGCTCTCTTCCGCGATGCGGGCCATCCCCAGCCATAACGCCATAATGCCCACGAATCCGAAGGCCACCTCGACCGCTTTCTCGGTGCCCGTCACAATGGCTTCGGTCACCGGCAGCATGGTATGATGCAGCCCCGACACCACAATGCCGCCGACAATGAGCACCAGCCAGATAATGTTAACCACGTTACCCCCCCTTGTCCTGGGGAGTATATGCCGTGGGGGCTTAGTTTCGACCTAGCATCAGGTTGTCAATAAGGCGAGCCCGTCCGATGCGTACCGCCAACGCGGCCACTGTCGGTGCGTCGAGCTGTCGCGGGGCCGTTTCCAAGCTGTCGGGGTCCACCAATTCCACATACTCAGGTTCCAATCCCTGTTCTTGGAGCCAATTCCAGATCGTTTGGCGAATGGCGTCGCGGTTGCGCTCACCCGCCTCATAGCGGCTCCTGCCGGCCTCTAGGGCCTTCGACAAATTCCGGGCCAAGCGGTGCTCGGCGGGCGTGAGATATTGATTGCGGGATGACAACGCCAGGCCGCTGGCCTCTCGCACCGTGGGGACGCCGACCACCGCCACCGGCACGTTCATGTCTTCGACCATCCGACGGATCACCGCCAGTTGCTGCCAATCCTTCTCGCCAAAAAATGCATAGTCGGGCTCGACAATATGCAAGAGCTTCATCACCACGGTCGTCACCCCCTCAAAGTGGATGGGCCGCGCTCGGCCGCAGAGCACCTGTCCCATGCGCCCAACGGCGACCCGGGTGAGGCTCTCGCCGCGGGGGTACATCTCCTCGACGCTAGGGTAGAAGACGGCGTCGGCGCCTACCTCTTTGAGGAGCTCCACATCCCGGTCAAAGGTCCGGGGATAGGCCGACAAATCCTCGTTGGCTCCAAATTGCAGGGGATTGACGAATACCGACACCACGGTGCGGTCCGCCTGCCCCTTGGAGGCCCGCACCAGGCTGCGGTGCCCGTCGTGGAGGGCGCCCATGGTCGGGACCAACCCCACGGTGCCGGTTGTTTGACGATGCCATCGGCGCATGCCGTCAACGGTCCGCAACACCTCGATCATTTTGTCTGCCCCCTTCGTCCTCGCTGAATCATGCGCCATAGCTCCCCAGCCGGGGTCATGCCCGTCCGCTCCCCGATGAGCGCCCCGTCTTGAAAGAGACGCAAATGCGGAACCGCTTCCACTCCGTCGGGAACCAATTCGGGGTGCTGGACGGCGTCCACGACCCGCACAAACAAGCGGGCCGGGTTCGCGAGGGCGTAATCTTCGGCCAGACGCACCAGTTGTGGGGAATGCGGGCAGGTTGGCGTGACGAGAATTTCCAACACGGTGTCCTGCTGCACGTTCTTGACAGCACTGGTGCGACTGTGGGCCAACTGTGTCTTGTTTTTGGCCAACGCTGTCAACAGCTGCACGAAGGCCCCAAATTGGTAGCCCGTGGGAACACCGACAATATCCAACGGCGCTACTTCGCCGCCGGAACTGACGAGACGGTACGACGGCGTCGCAAGAACCCCCAGCGCCAGAGCCAGGGGGGCTTGATGCGCATCCGGGTACACGGTGACGCCAATGCGGCCTGCTGTCAGCTCGGACAACTCGTCCAGCCAGGCCGTGTCTTCGCTGGGGGCGTCGGAGCCGCAGAAGGCCCACACGTCAACAGGACGCGGCAACGGTTGCAATATTTCGCGCAGGGTGCGGCGGTCACGCGTACTAAATTGGCTCATTCGGCGCCTCTGTCCCCTTCGTGCTCAATCCTTTCCGCTATTGTAGCGGCTACACCGAGGATTGACCACTCCCAGGCGCCTCGCTGTCGGATTCGGGCCAGCTGAGGCGGCGGCGCGCCGCCAGAAATTCATTGCCAAGCTGGTCCAAGCGCGTCACCACGCTGTCGTGGTCATCCTCCCAAAAGAAGATGTCGATGAGACGTTTCTCCAGGCTGCCGCGCCGTTCGATGTGGCGCAGGATCACGTCCAACTCGCCGATGACGGTCCGGAACAAGTCGATTTTTTCGTGCAAAAGCCGGAGGATGTCTTCCTCGACAGTGTCCACCGCGAAGAGATTATAGATTTCAACGGTCCGGGTCTGACCGATTCGGTGGACACGTCCAATGCGCTGCTCAATGCGCATGGGATTCCACGGCAGGTCAAAGTTGACCACGACATGGCAGAACTGCAGATTAATGCCTTGCCCGCCCGCTTCCGTGGAGACTAGGATGCGGTTTTGACCGCGAAACCATTCTATCAACAGGTCGCGATCCTTGGTGCGGAGCCCACCGTGGAAGGCTTGAGCCTCGAATCCCTTGCTTTGCAGGAACTCGACCAAAGCCTGCTGGGTACCGCGGTATTCTGTAAAGATCAGCATTCGTTCTTTGAGGTGGCGCGCGAGTTCCAGGACTGCGCGCATCTTTTCCGTCACGCCCAGCGACTCGGCCAGTGCCACCAATTCTGCCAGGTTGGGGCCAATCCAACTCGCGTTCCGCAGCGTCGGCACCATGGCGCGCGGCGACGAACACAGCTCGCGCTGCAAGATTAACAGGGGCAGCACCGTCTGGTCCGCTCCCACGCGATGGCGGTATTCTGTCTTTAAGGCGCCCGTAATTTCATCGTAAAGCGACCGTTCCGGGCCGGTCAGCCTGAGCGGCACCAGCGTGACCTCCCGCTCTGGAAATTCAATGCCGACTTCCTGGCGCTGGTTGCGGACCATGACTTGGCTGAGCAAGCGGCGCAGCTCAGCGGCATTTTTGGGAGTGCGTTTGTCGAGGATAAACTGCCGGTAAAATCGGAGATACGGTCCGAATAGTCCGGGACGCACTAGGTTGACCAGTGCGTAGAGTTCCGTCAGTTGGTTCTCCATGGGGGTGGCAGTCAAGAGCAGGAGATGCCGGCACTTGAGTCCGGCGACCAACTGATAGTTTTGAGTGCGGGTGTTCTTCAGATGGTGGGCTTCGTCCACAATCACCAGGTCCCATTCCACGTACTGGAGCTGGTGGAGGAGCGGGGGACGCTTCGCGGTGTCGATGGAGAGCACCCAGAGCCACCCTGGATCGCGCGGTCCGCGCTGGGCGGCCCATCCGAACTTGTTACGCAACTCCTCCACCCACTGCGTTTGCAGCCCGGCCGGTACCAGAATCAGCACGTTTTGCACGGCGTCGCGCGCCTTCAGCTCCGCCACCGCCAGACCCGCCTCGATGGTCTTGCCCAGACCTACCTCGTCGGCGAGAATTGCGCGCCCGTCCAACTGGGTGACCACTTTGAGAACGCTTTCCACCTGATAGGCGTGTAAATCCAACCCTTGCGTAACCCGATCTGAAAGCTGCGGCCAAGCCTTCAGCTGCCGGGCCATTTCCAGTGCCTGGGGCTCGACGTTCACCGCCATTCCCCACCTCCTTGCATGCCAAAGCGGCGCACGGCCTCTTCCAAATCCACCCGGGGACCCTTCCAGACCCACAAGTTACCCAGGCGGCGCAGCTGCTCGCGGACACGCTCCATGGTCCAGTAATGCGGGCCGAAGCCCCGCTGCTCCCACGTAATCGGCGCTGAGACAGTGGCTGCTGGAGTAGCCCGCAAGCTGTAGGCCATGACCGTTGTCCGGCTGTGCCCGTTTTGCAGAAAGTCCAAGTAGACCCGGGATCCGCGATCCCGTTTGAACCGCGCAGTCGTGGCCACGGTGGGAACCGTTTGCTCCACGAGGCCGGCCAATCGCCCCATGATGGCTAAAATCCGCTGGTGGTGAAGCGGCTCGATGCCGATATAGAAGTGCAGGCCCCGCTGGCCAGACGTCTTGAGCAAAAACGGCAGATCCATCAGGTCCAACAACTGCTTAAATACCCCTCCCACCTGCATCACCTCGGACCATCCTGCGGGCGGATTGGGATCCAGGTCGAGGATGGCCCAATCGTGAAGCAATGGACTCACCGCCATACCCAACGGCGCATGCCACTCCAGCGCCCCTTGCCCGACCCACGTCAGCAACTCCGCGGGACTGGTCACCAGAATGGGCCCGCCGTCGGGCGGATGTTTCTGATAAAACATGGGGCCCTCAATCCCGTGCGGCCACCGTTTTACCGTCAGCGCCCGTCCCCGGCCCTGTTCAAGGAGATACGGGGCCACCTCCGCGTAATAGCCCACGACCTCACTCCGGCGAATCTGGGCTTCGGGGTAGAGGACCCTCTCCGGGTGCGGGATTTTCGGCTCCGATATCACTGGACTTCCACTGTCGGACTCGCGCATGGCGTAAGTGTCCCTCCCGGGTGCGCTCGCGATACGCCACTTGGGCTAAAAACGGGTGCACCCACTGAATGCGGCTCCCCGCGCTGGGCGGCGGGTTCCAGCCTCCGGGCGCCCGCACCTTCCCCATCGCCTGCCAACCGCTGTCGGCGTGTGTCGCCACATGCCAGTACCATTGACCGTCATCCGCCTGGGCTAGACCGGTCACCCAACACCACTCCGTCTTCAAGGCCAAAAACTTTTGCCAAGCCGGCGAGCGCCGCCCGGGTAAATACAGACTATCCAAGCGCTTCGCCATGACGCCTTCCAATTCCATCTCCCGCACCGCCGCGAATAGAGCCGCGCCCTTCTCGTGAATGCCGTCCGAGACGGCGACGACGCCGCGCGTGGCGACCCGTCGATGCAGTTCCTCCAGTCGGCGCGCCAGCGGCTCGTGCATCAGCCAGCGACCCTCCGAATACAAACAATCAAACACCATCAAGAGATACTGGCCAGCCGATCGCCGCTGCAGGTCGCTGAAGTGGGGCCGCCCGGCCGACCAGGCGACCAGCTCGGCGTCCAGCACAATATCGCCAGGCAGGTCCCCTTCAGCCTGGGCGAGTTCTGGGTACCAAGCCATGAGATTGTGGCCGCGTCGGGAATAGATGGCAAAGCGGCGCCCTAGGGAAATTATGGCGCGGTACCCGTCCCACTTGGTCTCAAACCACCAGCCGGGTCTTGAGAAGGCCTCCGGCGCTGTGATAGCCAGCATGGGTGACACGAAGTCTCCCGGCTCCACCTATTCCGTCCCCGTGCCGTGTTCAGCTTGCGCCTGCACGGAAGCTCGAAGCTTCTCCATCAAGTCCAGCACCTCTTGCCCCGGCTGCGCGGCCCGCGGAGCCTCGGCCGTCGGCATCAGAGCCTCAATTTGCCTGAGCTTCTCCAAACGGTGTTCGTTGGGATAGCGGGCCGGATCAAAAGCCTCAGCCATATGATCGACCAAGGTCTTGGCCATATCCAGCTCCTTCTCAGACGCCGTCTGGTCGGCTGGACCCAACGCAGCACCGTCCTGGCGCAGACTTTCAGGGTAGTACATGCGATGCATCATCAGGGTATGGTCGTTGAACGCCCGCACCACGGCCAGCGACGGGCGGCTGCGGAGCCGCATCTCCGCCAATGCCACCCGGCCCATCTCCCGCATGACCTGCGCCAACAGCGCGTAGGCTTTTTGTCCCCCGGGTCCCGGCTTGAGCCAGTACGCCGTTTCATAAAAAACAGGGTCAATTTCGCGGAGCTCCGGAAAATTCAAGATGGTAATCGTATGGTCGCCGCCCGGACTTTTCTCCGGCGGCGGCAACACCACGAAGCGGCCGTCCGGCAACGGCGCCCCGCTCACAACCTCACCCGACTCCACCGCCCGCTCGCAGGTCGGACAGTACTTCTGGTACTGGATCCGAGTATGGCAGGCGTCGTGGATCCAATGGGTGGTGACCCGCTCGCTTTCCATCGCCTTATAAACCTGAATGGGTATGGACACCAGGCCGAACCCGATGATGCCTTTATACAGGCTGCGCATGACGAGCGGCCCGCGCTACGACACCGTGGTGGGGTCGATGATGGTACTCTTCTGACGGCGCGCGGCCGGATTCTCACGGTCCTTCCACATGCCTTGCAACTGGTCGATGAGCTGGGGAATGTTGTTAGCCAACGATTCCCACACGTCGCCTTTGTCAACCGACAGAAGGCGGACATTGTCCCCATGCATCACCAGAAAGCCGACCGGATGGACGGTGACACCTGCGCCGCTGCCGCCGCCGAAGGGGTGGCCGGCCTGGTCCGTGACCCGGCTCCAGTATTCCCCGCCGCCAGCCGCAAACCCAAACGATACCCGGGAGACCGGAATGATGGTCCCACCGTCGCGGGTTTCCACGGGATTGCCGACCACCGTATTGACGTCAATCATGCCTTTAATGGACTCCATCGCGGTCTTCATCAACGTTTCAATGGGATGTCCGGCCGCGTTAGGCGTGCTGTTGGACGGTATGTCCATACTTCTCTTGTCCCCCTTTTGGCTGGCCCGTCAGGCCTCGGATAATCGCCAGGATAATATCGGAGGGTTGAACGCGAATTATACTGGTAAAATTCCCGCTGACGCCGGTTTGGTCCCAGTTGGGCTCGACGACAAACCGCGGCGGCTGGTCGGCGCGGGGCGCAACCCGCATACCGATCCACCAGGCCAACACATCTGTGGCCCGTCCGGTCCAGACGGCCGTGCGGGCGGCATCGCCGAACCCGATGGCGGCATGTAGATCAAACGATTGAATGTGCATGCGGTGCCATAGGGCATCCATGGTGCGGTTGAGCACGCCATAGGCCCACAGGGCTTCGTCGATGAGTTCCGGCGTGACGTGGAAATGGGTCTTTGCGGCATGGCGCCGCGGCGGCCGCACCGGGAGCGACCAGGTGCGCGCGCGATGAATGCGGCTGTAGTGAACAGCTGTCGTCAGTTCCACCTGGATGCCCTCGACGCGCATGGCGAACGAGAGATCCAACGGTTGAAAGAGCGCCCAAGTGAGCAGGGCCAAGAGGGCCGCGAGTCCAACCGACACGATATACCACACGTCCGACACCCCCGTCTTAGGGTGTCTGTCGGCGGCCAAGTTATTCCATGGATTCCGTCAATTGGGACAACTGGGGTAAAGCCTCCAGAGAGAACAGGCCAAACTGCTGCAGAAAGGGTCGGGTCGTGCCGTACAGGATAGGACGTCCCGGCGCCTCTTTCCGCCCCACCTCTTCGATAAGGTCCCGGGTAACCAGCGTCTCGATGGCCCGTTCCGATCCGGTCTGGCGGATAGACTCGATTTCCAGCCGCGTAATCGGCTGACGGTACGCCACGATGGCAAGAACCTCCCAACTGGCATGGGACAATGGCTCGGGATCGGGGTTGGCCAGACGGGCTTGCAAACCGGCAAACAGCCGGGGATGCGTGGTCAGGCGGACGCCGCTGTCGACCCAGTCCAAGGCTAAGCCTGACTCTCGACTTTCCAAGCGGTTTGCCAGAGCTTCCAGGCCGCTCTGCACGGCCGCTTCGTCCAGGCTGAGCCACTGGGCAACTTGCCGGACGGAAACGGGCGCGGACTGCATAAACAGCAAAGCTTCCAGCAGCGCTAAGTCCACCCTTCATCCCCCTCATCTTGCCGTTCCACCCACACCTCATGGAAGGCGGCGGTTTGCTCGGCTTCTACCCGGCGCGCGTGCCACAGGTGCACCAGGGCTAAAAATTGCGCCACCCACTGGTCGCGCCCCCGTCCGCGGAGGTCTTCTAAGAAGCGCATCCGGCGCCCAGAGGGAATGCGGTCCCACAAGGTCCGCATGTGATAGTCCAGCGGGTCCGTCTCCCGCGCCACCACCCGCGTTTCAGGAGCGGCCTTCGGGCGCAGTCTAGGATACGACCAGGCTAGCTTCCAGAGACTCGGGTCTTTGACGGGCGCGGGCGCCCGGGTTAACGGCTGTGGCTCGGGGCGCGGACACCGTTGGGACGCTGCGTCACGCCGCGATGCCAGAACCTCCACGCCCTCGTCCACCCACGCTGGTTTAAGCGCCGGGTCCAGCGGGACGGGATCTTCGGGCTCTGCCTCGGGACGAATCAGACCTTCCACTTTCCGGCGGACAATCCATGCCGCAACAGGTACTTCTTCGCTGGCTTGCAGCATGTTGCTGTGCTCGCGCCAGCGTCCCGCAACCTCGTCCACCAGTACCGACACATCCATGTCGCGGGCGATTTGAGGCTGCCGCCGCACTTGGTCGGCCAATGCCCGCAAATCCGCACTGACACGCGGCTCATCCGCCATCTCAGGCGTGCCCGCCATCCAAGGCTCGATCCAAGCGCATCACATCGTCGTAGCTTTCCCGCTCCACCCAGACTGCGGCGTGTCCATCCCGTACCACCACCACGGCAGGGCGCGGCACCCGGTTGTAGGTGGAAGCCATCGCGTAGTTGTACGCGCCGGTTCCCCACACCACCAAACGGTCGCCGGTCATGGGCTCGGCCAATTCGGCATCCTGGATGAGGATGTCCCCGCTTTCGCAGTATCGGCCAGCCACGGTCACAGTCCGCGTGGGCGCTGATTCCGGCTTCGCATCCAATTCGGCGCCGTACACCGCTTGGTAGAGCGCCGGCCGGATGTTATCCCCCATCCCGCCGTCCACCGCCACGTAGGTGTGGCTCCCCGCGACGGTCTTGACCGCTTCCACCGTATAGAGGGTGAAACCCGCCTCAGCCACGACGGATCGGCCCGGCTCAAGGATAATCTGCGGGCGACGTTGACCGGACGGGGTCATCTGGCGCACCAGGGCGTCAATCTGCCGAATCATGGGTTCCAAGCTGGGCGGGACATCGTGCGGTCCGTATTTCACCCCAACCCCGCCGCCCAGGTCCAGTACCTGGGGCCAAAACCCGCGTTTTTCGTACCAGGTGCGGCTGAATGCCAACAGCGCTTCCGCGTTGGCGATGAAGGGGGCGCTTTCAAGGATTTGGGAGCCGATGTGGGCGTGGAAGCCCTCCAGGCGCAAATGGTCGGACGCCAGGGCCTCATCGACGGCCTGATCGGCCAGTCCCTCCGTGAGGCCAAATCCGAACTTCGAATCGAAATGTCCCGTGCGGATGAAATCATGGGTGTGGGCATCGATGCCCGGGGTAATGCGCAGCAGGATGGCGGCCTTGCTTCCCCGATCGCCGGCCATGGCGTTAATCCGCCGCAGTTCGTCCAACGAGTCGACCACCAGGCGGCCGACGCCATGGTCAAGCGCCATGCGGATTTCCTGCCGCGATTTGACGTTGCCGTGAAACAGGATATGGGCGGGATCTACGCCAGCCTTGAGGGCCGTGGCCAATTCCCCGCCCGACACGACGTCCAGGCCCAACCCTTGCTGTTGAACCAAAGAGGCCATGGCCCGGCACAAAAAGGCTTTGCCCGCGTAGTGGGCGTGGCCAGGCGGGTCCATGTGGGACAGGGCCTCGCGATAGGCTGACATGCGGGATACCAGGGTGTCGTAATCGAGCACATATAAGGGCGTGCCGAAAGAAGCGGCTAAGTCTTGGAGCGGCACCCCGCCGACGGAAATCTGTCCGTTCGGGCTCTTGATATAAGTGGTTGGACGCAAAGTGTTTCCCCCAAAACAAATTGGGACGCCCGAGAGCGTCCCGTGCTGAAATTAGCCTAGCATGTCCCGAAACAGCGGGTCAACCTATACCGGTTCCTTGCCCGGCGGGCGGCGGTGAGTCTTGTCCTGCGGATGCGTGAGGGATGGCCGGTAGACCTTTCGATTGAGCGGCTTACGGATCATCTCGTCCACCAGAGCCGGCCCGCGGAACGGGATGAGAGGCCAGCCATAGGAGGCGCCGAAGGAGTCGTTGGTAAACATAATAGCCATGGGAATAATGATTCCCAGCGCAAATCCCAGCCAAGGCATGGCCACGAGCGTAAACGCGCCCGTGAGGATGAGCAGGAAGGCTCGCAAGAGTCGTACCGCCAATCCGAAGTCGATGTCGGGAGCCGTGAACGTCCCCACGGCAGCCAGCGCAACCAGCACCATTGCCTCCGCATCGATCAGCCCCGCTTTGATGGCCACGTCGCCAAGCAGGATCGCACCAAAGAACCCCATCGACTGCGTGAGGGGATCAGGGCTAAACGTCAGAGCCAGTCGCAAGAGGTCCACGCCCACTTCCAGTCCCACCAACTGCCAGAAAATCGGGATGTCAGTGGTGGTGGGTTTCAACAGCACGTCGAGTTTGCCGGGTAGATGGGCATGACTCACCAACAGGGCATACCACAGCGGAGGGCCAACCCATGAGATGAGCACCCCCAACATGCGTACCCACTTGAGGTATGTGCCAATCATGACGTCCTCATGGTATTCCTCTGCCGATTGCAAAAACGAGAAGATCGACACCGGCAGGATGAGCGCATTCGGCGACGTGTCAATCATCACCAAAATGTGTCCTTCGGTCAGATGTTCCGCCGCAACGTCGGGACGCTCGGTGAATTTGCCGTTGGGGAACGGATTCCACCACGGCTTTTTGACAATCCACTCTTGCAGGGCCTTTTCTGACATGGTCATGGCATCGCCATCAATGGCCTTAATCCGCTGCCGCACGGTCTTGACCAACTTGTCATTGGCGATGTCCTTGATGTACATCAGCGCCACATCGCTCTTGGAACGCCGTCCCACTTCAAACGCTTCGATACGGAGGTTGGGATCCCGAAGACGGCGCCGAATGAGCAGGGTATTCATCACCATGGTCTCAATGAATCCATCCTGCGGTCCCCGAAGAACCCGCTCAATGGAAGGCTCAGACGGGCTCCGGTCGGGATATTTGCGCACGTCGACCACAATGGCATGGGATACCCCGTCTACCAAGAAGGCCACCGGACCGGCCAGCACTTGATCGGCAGCCGAGGTGAGCTCACTCGTGGGGCTGACCTCGATATATGGAAGAGTTTTGGTTAAGAGCCCGTCCAAACTCGGATGCTTCAACTGCTTCTCGCTCATATTTTCCAGTTGTTGCATAATCATCGTGAGCACGGTGGAATCCACAAACGAGTCCACGCAGATCATGGCGCATTTCGTTCCGGCGACCTCAAATTCGCGGACCAAAATGTCGTAGGACTCTTTGTACCCCAGGTAGCGCTTCATCCACTGCAGATTTTCGTCCAGGTTGGTCGAGACGTCCTGGGACTGGACCTTACCCTTCCCTTGAACCTTATATTTAACCTCGGCCATGGGGACTCGCTCCTTTCTTAAGAATCTCCTCGATGGCGCGCCGGGTGGCCGGCACACCATGGTGGACCGAATCGTGACCTTCCATCTTGCCCGGGTCGCCCAGACCGACAATGGGGCCGGAGTATGAGTCGAGAACGTCGACGGTGTCGCCCTTCAGGGTGGTGCCGGCGACCGGGCGTCCGTCTTTGTCCACCGCATGGTGAACCAGGTTGCCGTCTCGGTCGACGGATACATCCACCGCTACGCCCTGCACCGGGTGGGTGTTGGCGGCTACCGCCACCACGCCCAGCACGTCCAAATCCGCGGAATCGAGCAGAACGTCCAAGGCCCGCTCTCCCTGTCCCAGTCCGGCATCGCCGCGATCATCGACCATGACCACCACGGGCTCGGCCGGGGCCCGCAAAATTTCCGTGACCAACTCCTGACCCGTGAGCGGCGTCGGGTTGCCTTCCGAGGCTCTCAGGGGATGGCACGACAACTCGTCACAGGCCTCCGACAAGGCCCGATAGGCGGTCTGGTCTCCGTCTGTCAAAATGATGACTTGTTTCTTTTGTGCCATCGGCAGCGCCTCCTATGACTTCGGTTTAAAGATTAGAGCGGCCACAAGGCCAAATACCACGGCGGCCTTAATACCGCCCGATGCGGCGGTAAGCCCTCCGGTAAAGAGACCCAGCGCCCCCTTTTGTTTGACAGCTTGCCCAATCCCCTCGACCATCGTGTAGCCAAATCCCGGCAATGGCACGGCGGCGCCGGCGCCGGCAAAGTTTACAAGTTTGCCATAAATTCCGAGGCCGCCCAGGATAGCCCCGGCCATGACAAAAATCACCAGGACCTGCCCGGGGGTCATGCGAAACCAGTCCATGACCAGTTGCGCGACGACGCAGAGGAGGCCGCCGATGAGAAATGCCCAAAGAAAGGTCACCGAGACGCCTCCTCTCGCACCACAGCGACGGCATGAGCGATGCAGGGAATGCTTTCGCCTTGCTGATAGGTTGTCGGTGAAAACAAGGCCCCCGTTGCCACGAGCAGCAGCCGGCGGTAGTCTCCCTGAACCAGCCGCCGTGCCAGCGGGCCTGCGAAGACGCTGGCTGAGCATCCTGGGCCTGATCCGCCATTGTGCGTGTCCTGCTGGTCCGCGTCATAGAGCGAGCGGCCGCAATCGTCCAGCACCTCGCTGAGGTCCAACTGCTTTTCTTGGGCATAGCGAATCAGCATTTCGACGCCGAAGTGGCCTAAGTCGCCCGTGAAAATCGCGTCAAAGTCCCCGGCCGACTGGCCGGTGTCTGCCAGGTGCTGCTGGATGGTGTCGTAAGCTGCGGGAGCCATGGCGCTGCCCATATCGTTGGGATCTTTCCCCCCCAAGTCCACCACCCGGCCGAACGTAACCGCCTCGATGCGCAGGGGACCGCGCTCATTAGCCAAGACCACGGCGCCGGCCGCGGTGGCGGTCCAGGCCGCGGTGGGGGTGCGCTGGTAGCCTAGTTCCAATGGGAAACGGAACTGTCGTTCGGCCGTTTGATGGTGGCTCGCTGCCGACACCATCACGCGCTCCAACCCGCCTCCGCCGAGCAGCATCGCTCCAACCCCCAGCCCTTCGGTAAAGGTGGCGCAGGCCGAAAAGACGCCAGCCAACGGTCGCTGGTGCGTCCGACCGTTGAAATTGGTGGTGACAATTTGATCCAAGAGGTCTCCGCCCACAACCAGGTCGATCTGGCTCCAGTCCGTCTCGGACTTGCGCAAGGCTTCGTCATAAGCCTCGGACAAAATAGCTTGCTCCGCCTTTTCCCACGTTGTCTGGCCGTTTTGTTCATCGGGCCACACGCGGTCAAACTGCCCCTTGAGCGGCCCGCTCCCCTCGTTAGGTCCTACCACGGATCCCGTGCCGCGAATCCAGACGTTCGTCGTTTCGTACGTGGCTTTGCCGCGTCGCGCGACCCCCATCAGGCCACCCCGGTTATGAGCCAGCGTACCGCCCCGACCACCATGGCGGCAGTCATGCCATACACCAGGACAGGGCCCGCGACCGTAAAGAGACGCGCCCCCACGCCCATGACGAGTCCTTCGGTGCGGAACTCCATGGCAGGGGACACCATGGCATTGGCGAAGCCCGTGATCGGCAAGGTGCCACCCATCCCGCCATGTTTGACAATGCGGTCATACCATCCTAATCCGGTGAACAGCGCCCCTAGTCCAATCAGTACCACCGCTGTCGGAGATGACGCTTCCTTGGCGCTCATGCCTTGGTGCATAAAGAACCACTGAATGCATTGGCCCACAACGCAGATTAGACCGCCGACAACGAACGCCATGATGGCATTGCGGAGCACCGGACGCCGGGGCATCATCTCTTGAGTGAGTTGCTGGTATCGCGCTTTTTCCGAGTCCATTCTGTCCCTCCGGTCATAAGAAAAAACTCCCGAACCTTTCGGTCGGGAGTTAGTATGGACCACTTGCCCGCGCATCATCCGGCTAGGAGCTCTGGCTCTCTTCGTCGCTAAGAGCGCTCTTCAACCGCTCCAGCGCCCGGCGCTCGAGCCGCGAGACCTGCACTTGCGAGACCGACAAGCGCCGTGCCACCTCCACTTGAGTCCGTCCCTCCACGAAGCGGAGCCTGAGAATGTAGCGCTCCCGCTCGTCTAACAATTGAAAAGCCTGACTGAGAGCCAATTGCTCCAACCAATCCCCCTCGGCCCGGGTGTCGCTGATATTGTCCCCCAGCGGAGTCTCGGTGCCGTTGGGCGTTTCCACGGTTTGGTTGAGGGAGGCCAAAGGCCGGACGGCGTCTAGCGCCTCGGTAATGTCCGCCACGTCGACCTGCAGTTCCGATGCCAACTCCTGGGGCGTAGGATCGCGGCCCAACTTTTGTGCCATTTGGCCCCGGCACGCCTCCACCTTCATACCCAGTTCACGGAGCGATCGCGCGACACGGATGGGCTGGTCATCCCGCAAGTGGCGGCGAATCTCCCCCATTATCAGGGGAACCGCATACGTGGAAAATTTCAGGCCGCGGTCCACATCGAAGCGGTCAATCGCCTTGAGGAGCCCGATGGCCCCGACCTGGAACAAATCGTCGGGATCGTAGCCGCGCGCGGAAAATCGGTGAACAATATGCCAAATCAAATTCCAGTGGCGTTCGACAAGCTGCTGACGAGCGGTTTGGTCTCCGCCTTGGGCACGGCGATACAGGGTGGGCTCGTCCACGCCGCTGTCGGGCCACCGCTCCTCATTGGGCATCGCGGGACAGTTCTCCAGACAGCGTCACAAACCGGCGCATGCGGACTTGGGTGCCCCGGCCCAAGGTCGACTCCACTTCCAGCCCGTGCATGAAGGATTCCATGAAGACAAAACCCAAACCCATCCGCTCCGGGTCCTTAGAGTAAGCGGGTTCGCGCGCCTGCTCCACGTCAGCGATGCCAACGCCTGCGTCTTCTACAATGATGGTCATTCCGCTTTGGTCCAGCTCCATGATGAGGTCTACCCAGCCGTCGGGGCGGTTTTCGTATCCGTGGATAATCGCGTTGGACACGGCCTCGGACACGGCCACTTTAATCTCCTCGATGTCATGGATGGAAAAGTTGGCCTGTCCGGCCAACGCGGCCGCCGCAATGCGTGCCAGCCCCACGTTGTCTGCTAATGACAGAAACCGCATTTCTACCCGGTTCAAATTCACCGCTCCCTTTTGATATCAAGACTTCGGTGCCGCCGTTTGTCCGCGCACCGGGTCGCCGCCGATGCTGATAATGGAATCCACCCCGGCTAGTTCCAAAATGGAGCGCACCGAGGGCTTGACCCCCGCCAAGCTGATCTGCCGGCCTTGCGCCGAAAGCCGGCGATACCGCCCCAGGATTACCCCGAGTCCCGAACTGTCGACAAAATCCACCTCGGTGAGGTCGAGTACCAAGTTTTTATCCCGGTAGCGGTCCACCAGCTTGTCTAGCGCATCGCGAAGCGGCTCGGCGGTCTTCAGGTCCAAGTCCCCTCTTAAGGTGACACGCACGTGGCGGCCCTGAATCGCGTGCATGATGGTCATTACCGTCCCCCCCAAAGCCTTTTGCCACTTTCTTCCTATATCCATCATACACGCTTCACGGCAAAAAAAAAGGCGACTCGTGGCCGCCTTTAGTCGGGATATTGGTCGGATTCCGCGTCGGTGCTGTCGGCATCGCGAATCGGCTTTTGCCGCACCGCATCCAAGAGAGCCTCGCCATTCTCATCGACGATGGATTCCACGTCCTGCACATACCCAATCGGTTCCTCGAATCCCACAAAGGTTTCAAAGTAATCGACGGCTGGAGGCGTGTCCTGAGGGCTATCTGAGGTACCGAACTGCGCCACGCTTTGCCAGAAGTCCTCGCCGTCTGCTTCCACGACATCGCGGTGAATATCGCGCCGATCCCCGAATGGGAACGGCACCACGTCCTCCTCTGACGGCGGCGGGATATAGGGTTCCTCGACCGCTTGCTGGCATCTCAGACACAATACCGCTTCGGGCATCGCCTCCAACCGGCCCTCGCTGATGGGGGCACCGCAACGGTCGCAAATGCCGTAAGTTCCTTCATCCATTTTCTCCTGAGCGCGGTGAATCTCAGCCAACTGCCGATTCAAGCCCACCGTGAGACCGACATCCAGTTCCCGGCGAAATGTTTCGGTGGCCAAGTCGGCTGGGTGGTTGTCGTAAGCACTCAACGCGTGGGTGGACTCCGTCTCGCTGACATCGAAGCGCGCCCGAATGCGCGCCTCCATTCGTTCCAGCCAGGCCCGACGTTGGGCCAAATCTCTTTCGCCCATGCTCCGAACCTCCCCCCATGTCATCCGGCGATTTTCCAGAACATCCTCCAGGCTCCGCCGAGCCAGGTTGTGCGGCTGATGGCCCGCGCGGCCACGATCGGCACCCGGGCGGCCACCACGCCATTCTGGGTGACCACCATTTCTCCCAGTACCTGACCCTTGCCCACGGGCGCCTCGACAGCATTTCGAACCCGAACAACACGCTGGACGGCGCCAGACTGAGGCGAGACCGTGAGGTACTGGTCATGGGCAAACACAGCGGCTACCTGCTTCAAGGTCCCGCGGCGCACTTTGACCTGTTGCACCTTCTCACCCTGGCCGGCCAGTTTGATGGATTTGAAGTTTTGGAAACCCCATGTCATCAAGCCGGCCGCGTCTTGGAAACGCGCCTTGGAACTTGGCGCGCCCAGCACCACCGCGATCATGCGGGTGTGGAGTCGCTGGGCGGTAGCTACTATGCAGAATCCAGCTTGACTGGTGAAACCTGTCTTCAAGCCGTCTATGCCCGGATATTGTCCCAACAGGCGATTGTGATTAATCAGCCATAATGTCCCGCCCTTGCCATTTCGAACGCTGCGGTCTTCCCGCATGCTGGTGTAATGCAAGAGAAGGGGCTGCTTGACGGCTTGCAACGCCAGAAGACCTAAATCGTGGGCCGAGGTGTAGTGGTCTTTGGCATGCAGTCCATGGGGATTGGCGAAATGCGTCGCAGTCATGCCCAACTGGCGGGCGTTGCGGTTCATATCTGCCACGAACGCGTCCTCGGAGCCCGCAATGTATTCGCCCAGCGCATACGCAGCGTCGTTGGCCGAACCGATGGCAATCCCCTTCAACAGGTGATCCACACTGAGCCTCTCGCCGGGCTCCAGCCAGATTTGGGATCCATTGGTCCGATAGGCCTCTTCCGAAACGGGTACCAGCTCGCCTAGAGAAATTTTCTTTTGTTGAACCGCCTTAACGGCTACGTAGAGGGTCATCAGCTTGGTGACGCTGGCCATGGGCAGGCGTTCGCGGGAATTTTTCTCGTAAAGCACTCGACCCGAATTTCCATCAATGAGTTCGACAGCTTTGGCGCTAACCGGAGGCGGTGTGGCTTCAGTCGCCGCAAACGCCCCCAGCGTGCCGAAAAAGGGTGTTGCCAGCGCCGCGGCCGCCAGCACGACAGACTTCCATAAACGTGGCATAATATCCCCCCTGAGTCTCGTGTTGGGGGTAGTATCACCGCGGATTAGTCAATCATGCATGCGCCGGACCTCGGTGGCGAACGGCGGATCGGCGCTATCGGCCCCCACCCCGACCGCCTTGTGAATGAGATCGCTGGCGGCACCGGCCGGCCCGGACTCGTCCGCATACACCCACGCGAGGATCTCGCCCGGATGAATCATATCCCCGAGACGGACCTCCCACTCCAACCCTACGCGCGGGTTGACGCGATCCTCCTTGGTTTTTCTGCCCGCCCCCAGCAATTGAGCCGCCCTCCCCACCGCTTCCGTATCAATGGCCACCACTCGTCCGGTACTGGTCGCGACGACCGGGGTGCGCGCCGCCACCGGCAATCCCGATTCCACCGCGTGCACATCGCCCCCCTGAGCCTCGACCCAACGGAGAAACTGCTGTTGCGCTGCGCCGGAGGCCAAGGCCTTCTCGGCCAGCATGCGGGCTTCACGGGCCGGCACGTGGAGCCCTAGGGCAATCATTTCTTGAGCCAGCACCAAGACGTCCTCCGTCAGGTCCGACGGGCCCCGCCCAGCCAGGCAGGCAAGCGCCTCGTTAACCTCGAGCGCGTTGCCAACGGCGCGTCCTAACGGCTGCTCCATACTCGTCAGCACGGCGGTGGTGCGGATGTGATGATGGGCGCCGATCCGCACCATCAGGTCGGCCAGCTCCCGGGCCCGCCCGGCGCTCTTCATCAGCGCCCCGCTGCCGACCTTCACGTCCAGCACCAGATTGGGCGAACCCGCGGCGATTTTCTTGGACATGATGGAGGAGGCGATGAGAGGAAGACTATCCACGGTCCCGGTCACATCCCGGAGGGCATAGAGAATCCCATCCGCGGGAGCCAGCGATCCGCTCTGGGCCACCACGGCCACGCCGACCGCGTCCACTTGGCGGCTAATCTCGTCGCGGCCCAGGTGAATGCGAAAACCGGGAATGCTTTCCAACTTGTCCAGCGTGCCGCCCGTGTGGCCGAGTCCGCGGCCCGACATCTTGATGATGGGGATGCCCAGAGAGGAAACTAGGGGGGCCAGAATGAGGGTGGTCTTGTCACCCACTCCCCCAGTGGAGTGCTTGTCGACCCGGCCTGCATGCGCGAGCGGCTCCGTGCCAATGTCCGCCATAGCTTGGGTCAACGCGAACACGGCATCGTCATCCAGTCCGTTGAGCGTCACGGCCATCAGCCAGGCTGCGATTTGATAGTCGGGGACTTGGCCCTCGACGATGGCACGGACCCAATCCCGCATCAATCTCCCGTCAATTGCCTGGCGATCGCGGGCGGCGGCAATCACGGCACCGGGATCCGTCATTGCGCACCTCGCAGCAAGGCATCCCAAGGGTGTCCGGGACCTACGGTGGTGAGCTGCCACAGGCCGCCGAGGGTGGCGCCGATATCGGACAAGGTCGTGCGGTCCTCGCCGATAATCCGGGGCAGACGCTGTCCATAGGTGAGCCATGGCACCCATTCCCGGGTATGGTCGGTGCCTCGGTAGGTTGGATCACAGCCATGGTCAGCGGTAATCCAGAGTTGATCGTCCGGTTCCAACTGCTCCCACAGCCGGGGCAGGAAGTGATCTAAATCAGCCAGTGCATCCACATAGCCGCCGGCATTTCGTCGGTGTCCATAATGCGAGTCGAACTCGACCAAATTGGTGAAGACAAATCGGTCGAAGGCGGGATGGGAGATAACCTCCAGGGTCTTCTCGAGCCCGTCCATATTGCTAATCGTCGCGATGTGCTGGTCGAACCCCTGCCGGGAAAAGATGTCGCCAATTTTTCCGACGGCCACGGTTTCGATCCCCGCCGCCTGCATGCGGTCGACCATGGTATCATCCCATGGCGCCACCGCATAGTCATGGCGATTGGCGGTGCGCTGAAAGGCGCCGGGGATGCCCCGAAAGGGTCGGGCGATAATGCGGCCCACCCGGTGCGAACCCGACATGACCTCCCGCGCGGCTTGGCACCATGCGTAGAGCGTGTCCAACGGGACAATGTCCTCATGGGCCGCAATTTGCAACACGCTATCTTGCGAGGTATAGACAATGGGATACCCGGTGTCCATATGTTTGACGCCCAACTCAGCGATAATCTCCGTCCCGGAGGCCGGCTTGTTGCCCAACAACGGCCGGCCGAAACGAGTCTCCAACGCCGACACCACATCACTGGGGAATCCATCGGGATAGGTCCGGAACGGCTCTTGCACCACCAGCCCCATCATTTCCCAATGACCCGCCAGGGTGTCTTTGCCATTGGCACGCGGTGCCAGGCGCGCAGCGGCCCCAGCTAAAGGCTGGACCTGCGTTCCCAAAAGCGGCGTCAAACGATCGAGTCCCATCATGGAGAGATGCGGCAAATTGCGCCCTCCGACCGCCTGCAGCGCGTGTTCGATCGTGCTGGCTGCGGGATCCCCGAAGGCCTCCGCATCGGGAGCCGCCCCAATGCCCCCCGAATCAATCACAAGCAATACCACCTGCATCCCAACCCCACCCTTCTGACTCCTATTATGCCCGTGGGTGAGCGCGGTCGTAAACGGGTCGCAAGCGGGCGCGGCTGACGTGGGTATAAATCTGGGTGGTGGAAATATCCTGGTGGCCCAGCATTTCTTGCACCGCCCGCAAATCCGCTCCGTTTTCCAGCAGATGGGTCGCGAATGAATGCCGCATGGTGTGCGGCGTCAGGTCTTTGCCAATCCCGGCCTTAAGGCCGTATTGCTTGAGAATTTTCCAGAAGCCCTGCCGCGTCAACGGCAGACCCCGGCGGTTCAAGAACACGATCTCGCCGCTCTTTGCCGATGCCAACTGGGGACGCACGCGCTCCAGGTATACGGTCAGCCACTCCAGAGCCATCCGCCCTATGGGGACATAGCGCTCTTTGGAGCCCTTGCCCAGGCATCGCACCCGGGGCGGATCGCTCCACCAATCGTTAATCGTCAGTTGGCACAACTCGCTCACGCGCAAGCCCGCCGCGTAAATCACTTCCAGCATGGCCCGATCCCGGATGCCGATAGCCGTAGCCACATCGGGAGTCTCAATGAGGCGCACCACCTCATCCAGCGACAGGACGCCCGGCAAGTGGCGGTCGGTACGGGGGGTGTCGAGGTGTTGGGTGGGATTCTCAAGCAGAATTTCTTCCCGCTCCAAATATCCAAAGAAGGTCTTAAGCGCAGAGAGGCGGCGGGCCCGGGTGGAGGAGGACCGTCCGCTCGCTTTGAGCCATTCCAAATACGCTAACACTTGTTCGCGAGCCGGGCCGGGATGGGCTCGGCAGTACACGTGGAAATCGGCCAAATCGCGTCCGTACGACAACAACGTGTTCTTGGACAAGTGGCGCTCATATTCCAGATAGTAAAGAAACTCTTGGATTTGGTTCTCCATCCCTATCGCCTCGCGGATCACTTCGCGCCGCGTCGCAAAAGTCCTGCCCACGAAAAAAGCCCTCCTGCGCAGGAGGGCTGGGCCGTGCGTGTCACGAGTTGATTACGCTCTCGACGGACGCATATTCGAGGCCATGAGCCTCAGCCACGGCTTGGTAGGTCACGCGGCCTTTGTAGACGTTCAGACCGCGTGCCAGCGTGGGATCGTGGCGCAGGGCCTCCTCCGCACCCTTAAGCGCCAACAAGCGGGCGTAGGGCAAGGTCACGTTGGTCAGGGCCAACGTGGACGTGCGCGCCACGGCCCCCGGCATGTTGGCCACCGCGTAGTGGATGACGCCGTGCTTCTCATAGGTGGGATGCGAGTGCGTGGTCACCCGATCGATGGTGGCAATGGACCCGCCCTGATCGATGGCGACGTCCACAATCACGCTGCCTTTAGGCATGGCCTTGACCATCTCTTCCGACACCAAATGCGGTGCCCGCGCTCCCGGAATGAGCACCGCCCCCACCAACAAATCGGCTGTGGAGACAGCCTCGGCAATGTTGTACTCATTGGACATCAGTGTCCGGATGTGACCTCCGAACTGGTCATCCAACTGACGCAGACGCTCGGCGTTGATGTCGACAATCGTCACTTCGGCACCGAGCCCCAGAGCAATCCGGGCGGCGTTGGTGCCCACGATGCCTCCGCCCACAACGACAACCCGACCAGGCAGCACGCCGGGAACGCCGCCCAGCAGTACCCCGCGTCCGCCATAGGCCTTCTCCAGGAACTGCGCACCGATTTGTGTGGCCATGCGCCCCGCCACCTCGCTCATCGGGGTGAGCAGCGGCAGCGACCGGTCGTGCTTTTGCACGGTCTCATAGGCAATAGCGGCAATGCCGGACTCCAGCAGGGCTCCGGTTAGTTCTCGTTCCGGGGCTAGATGCAAGTATGTAAACAAGAGCAAGTCTGACCGGAAGAACCGGTATTCCTCGACCAGGGGCTCCTTCACCTTCATGACCATTTGAGCCCGTCCCCACACTTCGGACGGATCGGCGATGACCGCGGCGCCTGCGGCTTGATATTGTTCGTCCGCAAATCCGCTGCCTACGCCCGCTCCAGCTTCTACCAAGACCTGATGCCCGTCCCGCGTGAGCGCAAGGGCTCCCGCTGGGGTCAACGCGACGCGATTTTCGTCGGTTTTAATCTCCTTGGGCACTCCGATAACCATGCTGTATCTTCCCTCTCGTGTTGAGATACCCTTCCTTGGGCTTGTCTTAACCATACCGTATCATGGCAAAAAAATCCCCACTTTTCTAGAGCGTGCCATGACGCAGGGCGCGCACCAAAACCTCCACTCCTTCGACCATCCGGGACTCTTCCATGGAGGCCTGGCGTGCGGGATTCGGCACCCATACGGTACTGTATGGAACATGGATGAAGGCTGCACGCCCGCCATCCTGCCGTGCAGACATCCACTGCGACGCGCGGTAGAAGAGATAGTTGCAGAGATAGGTGCCCGCACTGAAGGAGGTATAGCCCGGCACCTGGGCGTCGCGCCACAGCGACACCGCCTTGTCCGTATCCAGTCCGGAGAGGAAGGCCGCGGGCCCGTCGTCAGCGATGAATCCGGATTGCGGCTGGTGGCCGCGCACATCGGGGATGCCGAAATGGACCAGATTGACGGCCACCGCTTCGATGGCCATGGCGGTGCGCCCCCCGGCCAGTCCCAAGCTTAGCAGTACGTCCGGGTTCTCGGCATCAAGCCAGCGCGGGAGCTCTTGGTCGACGTCCGCCCGGGAGACCTCAAACACCTGCCCGCGGAGATCCGGATCCCGTTTGAGCAACTGCTGCACCATCGCCTCGGTGGGGTTATAGGTATCGCTTCCAAACGGTCCAAACCCGCTAACAGCAATCCGCATCAGCTGTCCCCTTCCTGGTTGCGAATCTGACCGACTAACTCGTCCGGCGCGAACCGGCGCCCGCTGGTGATCAGCCCTTCGGCTTTACTCATGCCATCCCACACGTTCCAGTCCAGCACCCCCACCACATGGCCCTGGTCGAGGTAATACACCACCCCTTCTTCATTGGGGATGACCCAGTCCTCCACCACCTCGTGCGCGGTGCTGCACTCGCCCATGGCTTCATAGCCGAAATGGTAGAGATCGGAATAATAGAACGAGAGATGCTGGTAGGGTTTGCCCGCACCCGCCATGTTTTGCCCAGCTGCCCGTCCCTGCGTCACAGCATGGTCTTCATGCATCATGGCCCGCCCATGGGTCAGCGCGACATCGCCGGCCGCCCAGATATTGGGGTCGCTGGTGCGAAGAAACTCGTCGACGACCACTCCAGAGCTGGTCTTCAATCCGGACGCTCGGGCCAAACCATCCCGAGGCTCCACGCCGATCCCGACCACCGCCAAGTCCGCCTCCAATGTCTTTCCGGATTGCAGACGGGCGACAACGCCCGAGCCGGTGTCCTGGAGTTCCTGGATGGCGTCCCCGGGCGACAGGATCACGCCATGCTGCGCGTACTCGGCCGTCACTCGCTGCGCCAGCCCCGGGGGCAGAAAATGCGCAAACGGTGCCGGTTCCAACATGCTCCAGACCACCTCATGGCCCTTCTGCGACAGGGCCGCTGCCATCTCGGCCCCAATAAAGCCACTGCCGGCGACAAGGACGCGCCGGGCCTTCTGCACTGCCTGCCAGAGGCGCAGATGCTCACCCATTGTGCCAACGTAGAAGGCTCGCTGAGCACCTCCGGGCAAGCGCCGGGCCTGCGCCCCGGTGGCCAACAGCAGTTTCTGGTAACCTGCCTGGCGGCCGTCCGCAAAGGTTACGGTGCGCGCCGCCGTCTCGATCCGGGTGGCCTCAGCATTCAAGAACAGTTGGGTGTGCGCGTATTTCTGCCAGGCGCCCAGCCAGACATCCTCCAGCCGCATATCGAGCCAAAGCTTTTTGGATAATGGTGGCCGTTGGTAGGGCGGGAAGGACTCCTCCGACGCCACCAAAATCTCGCCAGTTTTATCGCGGCGCCGGATCCCCCCAACCGCAGCATCCGCCGCCATCCCGCCCCCGATAATGACATACTCGAATTCTTGCATGGCCCTCTCCTCTCTAGAAGTCAACCGTATCGAAATAAGCGTCGTATAACCCTTCTGCCCGGGCCGCGACCTGCGTGCCCGGATGGATGACCGCGGCACCGGGGGTGCCCGTGCTCAACACCGCGGTCGGCGCAACATGCACTCCGTCGGTCACGAAGGACACCACCCGATCAAAATCGTAAATCATCTGGTCGGTCGTATCCTGGGTGCGTATGGCATCGTCGACCCGCGTCTCAATGCGTCGCACACGGCGATAGTCTTCCTCGCGCCAAGCCACTGCCCACGGCGACATCACGAAAAATCCGTCGTAGCCCTTAGCCCGGGTTAGGAACCGGGGATTCTTTTGCAGGACATCTTCGGCCGTCAAATCCAGCACGGTCATCGCGCCCCAGATGGCTCTGGCCGCCCCCTGCGGTGTCAGATTGTACGCATTCTGGCCAAATATCAGCGCGATTTCGGCTTCGGCGGTGACCCGCGCTGAGGCCCGCGGCAATTGCACGGGGGACCCGCTGGCGGCCCAGGTATTGCACGGCTTCAAAAAGGTGGCCGGCTCCTCCGGAATCGGTGCCTTAAGGTCCCTGGCATGCGCTCGGAAGTTGAGGCCGATGCCTACAACGCGGTCGGGACTTTGGATGGGTCTCCCCATGATGAGGCTCTCCACGGCGACACCCCGGTCCGCTAACCAGCCCCGTTGCTCCACCAGCTCTTGGAGGTCGCGCGTTTGGCCGGACCGAATGAGGTCGCCCACATCTAGGGGGAAGTGCGCCCCATGCCACTGATTGATGTCTTGGACCCAGAGCGCCGCATCGCCCTGCCGAAGCACGGCCCCCCATCCAGCCGCGCTCCGCGCCATGCCCCAGGCCCACGCCGTGTTCAGTTCTCCACTCATAGGCTGCGGTTCTGACCTCCATCCACCCAGAAACTCGCTCCATTCAAATAGGAGG
>JAJZBJ010000022.1 GCA_021798975.1 Bacillota bacterium
CCACAGCCGGACGCCATGCAGCGCGTGGATTAGTCCGACACCGGTTGCGCACGGCGCCGGAGAGCCGGCATCACACCAGCCCAACGCAAGAGTCCTACATATACCGTCATGGCCACACCGGCCGTGGCTGCCGTCTTCATGAACAGCATAAGACCAAACGGGCTGAGCGCCAGACGCAGCTGCCCCACGCCTAAGAATAGAATTCCGGCATAGAGTGCCAGCGCCGCCGCCTCCACCGCGACAAACTTCATACGCGGGCTGACCCGGTTTTCACCGCGGGAAAAAAGCCACGCGCCCAATCCTATGGCGCGGCACCAAGCGGCCAGGGAGGTAGCCAATGCCAATCCCGACGCACCCAAGGGATGGATGAACAAGAAGTCTCCGGCCACGTTGGCGCCGATGCCCATAATACTCATCCACGCCGTCACCCGGGTGAGACGCTGGGCAAACAAAGCCCGCGAAAAGAGGCTGCCCAGCGCAATGGCCGGTAGTCCAATGGACCAAAACAGCAGCAGATGGGAGGTCACATTGGTGGAGTGGGTGTCAAAACGCCCGTGCTGATAGAGAATCCGGATAATCGGAACCCGCAACATAATAAAGGCCAGGGCCAGCGGCATGATGATTAGCGTGATCAGTTCAAACCCGCTCTGCAGGCTGGCCCGAAAGGCGGCGCGGTTGTCCCGGTTGAAGCTCTGGGACAACTGCGTATACAGCGGGGATATCACCGGGTTAATCAAGAGCGTAATAGGCAAGGTGCTGAGCACATTGGAGTAGTTCAAGGCGGCGATGCGCCCAACGGGCAACAGCGACGCAAAAATCCGGTCGACCATAATGCCGCCGACGTTGGCCCCATGGGAAGCGATAAATGGCAACGCCAAGCGTCCGCTTTGGCGCGTCCAAGGGTGGGAGAACCGGAACCGGAACCTAAGATAGATGTGCTGAGCCCAGAGGGTTGGCAACAGGTACACCAATTGCAGGGCCTGAGCAGCCAAAAATCCGTACGCCACGCCGCGAATGCCCAGCCACAGCCCCAGCACCACAATGCCCGCCACGCGTCCTACATTGATGATGATGGGACTGATGGTGGAAGGAGTAAAAATCCGGTTGGCCTGCAAAATCCCGTTAATCAAGGACCCCAAGGCCATGAACGGCATGGTCGGCAGCATGATGCGGACCATCGATACCGCCAAACGATAGCGGGTCCCCGTAAATCCCGGCGCCACCCAATGAATCAAATGGCTGGACAGAATTTCACCGATGGCGGCCAATACCACGGACAGCACCAAAGTCCAGGTGAAGACCTCGTTAATGTAAATGTCGGTGCGCTCCGACTGGTCCACAGTCTCCACCCGTCCGGAGAGAACAGGCACCACGACATTCGTCAGGGTTTGGCTCAAGAGCCCATATAAGAGATTGGGCACAATGCTGGCCATCAGCCAACTGTCGGTATCGGCGGAGGTCCCAAAGATGGCCGCCATGGAAAACTGCCGGATAATCCCGAATGCTTTCGACACGATGCTGCCGACAATCAAGACCAGTGTGGAAAAGGTCCGTGTTGCCGGGCTGTGCAAACGATGAAGGATTGTCCGAATCGGATTGGGCTTATTCGTGACCAACGGCCTCCCACACGAAAACTGGATCTAGTGTAGTCCATCAATTTTAACAACGCGAGAGGGACATTGTCTGCAACGTGGAAATCGATGGCGCGATCAAGAGCCTTATCCTATCATGGGATCAATGACGCGAAGACGGGGAGGACTCCCTTGTGACCCATCGCATTCTGCTCACGCGCCGCATTCATCAAGACGCCATAGACGCCCTGGAACGCCTCGGTTCAGTCCGACTGTGGCCGGAACCCCGACCGATGCCCCGCGATGTCCTGTTGGCGTGGATTCACGACGCCGATGCCTGCCTCAGCATGCTGACCGACCGAATTGACGCTCCAGTTTTAGAGGCTGGTTCGCCCCGCCTCCGCGTGGTATCGAACATGGCCGTCGGGTACGACAATATCGACCTGGCCAAAGCCTCCCAAAAAAACGTCCTCGTGACCAACACGCCCGATGTCCTCACCGAAGCCACGGCCGAATTAACCTGGGCTCTCATGCTGGCGATGGCCCGCAATATGGTTCCCGCACGAGAATCGTTGCTGCGGGGCGAATGGGGCGATTGGGCGCCGGATGGATTCCTCGGCCGGGAACTCTGGGGAAAGACGCTCGGCATCGTCGGGTGGGGACGGATTGGCCAAGCTGTTGCCCGCCGCGCCTCGGCGTTTGGCATGCGGGTCGTCGTGCTGGCGAAGCGGTCCCCATCGGAGTCTGGCAGGCTTGCACTCCCCCAGTTCCTGGCCGAGGCCGATGTCATTAGTCTTCACGTTCCGCTCAACCCGACCACCCGCAAGATGGTTGACGCATCCTGGTTCCACGGCATGAAACCCAGCGCCTATCTCGTCAATACCGCCCGCGGACCCGTGGTCGACAGTGCGGCGCTGTTGGATGCCTTAAACGCCGGGCGTCTGGCCGGTGCAGCGCTGGACGTATTCGAGCGCGAACCGGTGGCCGGCGGCGATCCCTTGGCATCGCACCCCCGCGTCTTGGCTACGCCCCATATCGGGTCGGCGACCGCCGAGACCCGCAGAGCCATGGCCCTCCGCGCCGTCGACAACATTGCCGCGGTGCTCTCGGGCCGCCAACCGCCCGACTTAGTCCAGCCTCCCAGCGACGGTCCGCAATGACCGGCGCTCTCAACAGATGGGCCACAATTTGGGCCGAAATGGCACTAATGAACATCGACCGCCCCTATCCCCATGCCGAATTGGTGGTGTGGCAGGGTCCCCATCAAGCCCTCGCAAGCCCTCAAATCCAGCATCCCGCGTTTTATGGCAGTTATGACTGGCACTCGGCGGTCGAAATGCATTGGCTGTTAGTCAGACTCCATGCACTGGCCCCCGCGGCGCTTCCTTGGGCACGCATTCAGTCCGCTCTGGATCGACACCTGGCGCCGGCGGCCCTAAAAGCAGAACTGGCCTTCTTCCAGGAGCCGGGCCACCAAGGATTCGAGCGTCCCTATGGTTGGGCCTGGTATTTGGCTCTCTTCGGAGCCCTAAAGCGAGCCTCCACTCCCGCCGCGGATCGCTGGCGGATGGCGGCCGAACCTCTGGCCATCCATCTCCGCACGGCCCTGACCGCGTGGCTTGGCACCGCCTCCATGCCCATTCGCTATGGACTGCATGCCAACACGGCGTGGAGCCTGCATCACCTCTGGGATTGGCTGGACCCCATCGAAGACGCGGCGCTGCTGACCCTGATTCAGACCAAGGCCCGCACCTGGTACGGCCGCGACGAGGCCTTCAGCTATGCCCGCATCCCCAGCGGCAGCGACTTTTTGTCTCCCCCCTTAGCCGAGGCGGCCCTCATGGCGAAGGTCTTGGACCAGAAAGAATTTGTGGAGTGGCTGGATCGTTTTCTGCCGGAAGCAGCCTTCGGCCCAGTCACGGACGCAATTCCTTTGCCGGATCCCTCGGATGGCCAAGCGAGCCATTTATATGGCTTGAACCTAAGCCGTTCTGTGCATCTGGCCCATCTTGCCAAAGCCCTGCCGCCATCGGATGCGAGACGTCCCCGTTTTCTCACACGCGCGCAGGATTTGGCGGGCGAGTCCCTTCCAGCTAGTTTGGGCCGCCATTACATGCTGGATCACTGGCTTCCAGCCTTTGCCCTGTTGGCGCTTTGTGCGCTTGAGGAATAATTCCGCCGAGAGTCTCGGCACCATAGAACAGCATGGCCTATAATCAGGACAGTCGGACAAACATAGAGGAGGCGGACTGTGCGCGATTCCCACAACGTCTTTCATCTTGCCATTCCCTGCCGGGACTTGGACGAGGGATTTGATTTCTATGTCACCAAGTTAGGGTGCAAACTGGCGCGCCGCTACCCCGATCGCATCACCCTAGACTTTTTTGGCGACCAAGTGGTGTGCCACCTGACCGATAAAATCGATGTGGATCCCCACATGTATCCCCGGCATTTTGGAATTACCTTCAAGCACAAGGAAGAGTGGGACCAACTGCTGCACCTGGCCCGCAGCCGGGAGATTCCGTTCTTCTACGAGCCCGCGCGGCGCTTCCAAGGGTTGGTGGAAGAGCATTGGACCTTCCTGCTCATCGACCCCTCCAACAACTTGCTGGAATTCAAGCACTATCTAGACCCGCGGATGATGTACTAAGCGGCGGCCCGGAAGGGCCGCCTTGACTTTATAGTTGCCGGTATTCGGCATCGACGATGAAGATGGTGGCCCCGCCCACCTCTACATGCACAGGAGTGACGTACGCATCCGGATGCAACGCGCCGGGACCCGGGCGATGCAGCACTTCCCGGGTATGGCAGTGGTCATGGATGACTTGGAGAGCCTCGTCAACCCGTTCTTCCGTCACGCCAATTACGAAGGTGGTATTACCCTGACTTAAAAACCCGCCCACGGTGTTGAGCCGCGTGTGTCCCAGCTTGGCACGGCGGAGGGCCTCCGTAAGATTGCTGCGATCGGCGTTTTGAACAATGGCGATAATAATTTTCATGCGGAGCGCCTCCGTCCGGTTTTTCCCTCTATCCTACTACGGAACGCCCTCGTTGGCATCTTTTTCCGGAGCAGCCTTGACTGGAAACGGGCCGTGCAGACTAGAATGGGGTAAGCACCTGGACAAGGGCTTGAAGGAGATGAAACAATGCAGGTTGAGATCGAGTACTGCACTGCTTGAGGCTACCTTCCCCACGCCACCCGTGTGGTGGGCGAAATCTTGGACAAGTTTAAAAACAAGGTCGAGGTAGCACGCCTTGTCCCGTCGTCGGGCGGTGTATTTGAAGTCCGTGTGGACGGCCAGACGGTCTTTTCCAAAAAAGCTGAACAGGATCGCTTTCCCGAACCCGAGGAAGTGGTCGAGCGCATGACCCGCGTGAACCACTAAAGGCGGGCGGCTCTGGCCGCCCGCTCCTTGGTCTCAACGGTTAGCCCGCCGGCTTGACCCCGCAGGCATGCAGCGGGTAGGTATTCCACAGGTTGGAGCCGTTGATGCAGATGGAGATATGCTCGATGCGCTCAATATTCCATAAGGTCCACGACGCGATGAGTTCTCCGCCGGCCGGCAGGGCAATGTGCACCCCGTCTGGATCCCGAACCAGCACCGACACACCCTGATTGTCCGTCATGCTGGTGACATAATGGCCGCCTTCTTGGAACACTTTCCATGACGGCACAAACGCCGTGCCGGGGTGCTTGCGCGCTTCCGCAGCATAGAGACTATTCTCCAACATCATGGAATGGTTGGACAACACCGCATTCGGCCCCATAATCGGAAGGCCCACCCAAACCATGGGCACATGATGGCGTTGGGCTTCTGTCATCAGAGCTGCAACACGGCCGCCGTAATCTTTATGCCATAACGGACTGCCGAAATCGACCACTTTGCCGCCCTGATAAAAGCTCAGAGCATCATTCCCGCCCAATAGCACCACCACCAATCCCGGATGATAGCGGTTCAAGTCCTGATTCAAGGTGGCACGCCAATTATAGTAGCTGGTATTGACCAGGCCGGTGGAACCGACCGCCTTGGGAATAATGTGGATCACTTTGGAATTTCCGACGATGTCTTCCATCCCATACATCAAGTCTTCGCCCAAGGAATCCCCAATCACCAAGATGTTTAGGGGATGTTTAGGCGTGGGCTGAACCACGCCGGGTCTCGCCACGGGCTTTGCCTTCTTGGGCGGCGCCTTGGCCTTCGGCGTCGCAGAGGCGTGATGGTGCCCCGTACTCGGGCCAACCGCAGTGGGAGACGTTGTACCACACCCGGACGCCGCGACTGCCAACGGCAGTGCAAGGGCAGTCAACCATCCGAATAACCCTTTTTGCAATAACATTCTCTCCCTTTCGGTTCGCTTCACCGCTAACATTATATCAACGCCTCGGACCCTGCCGAGGTGACACTGGCGGGCGAAATTTGCATGACAGGCCCGTCGTTGTATGTCATTGTAGGGACACTAAGACCCTTGGAGGGATATGATGCGGCTCCGCCGGACAATGCGAGGTCTTTGGCCTTTGGTGCTGGGATTCGTGGTTTGGGGAATAAGTGCCTGCGGACTGGGATCCCATCCCCAGGCAAGCGGCCGTCCGCGGCCGCACCCATTGGTGGCGGTCACCCGCACCCCACCCCTCATTACCCTCAAGCCCACGGCCATTGCTGTCGAAAGACTGTCCGGTTCGCAGACTAGGGCCCGGATGCACGCCAACCTGACCGGCCTGAGCCAGACCGATACGCTGTCCCTGACCATGAATCCGACGGGGCAAAGCCAACTCGCCATCACCGATGCGGCAGGGCAGACAATTTGGTCCAAATCCAGTGTCGACAGTGTCACCATCCTCAAATTCGGCCGCCCCCACCTTCCGGTCATCCTCTTGCAAGGCGGGCTGAATTACTGTGGGTCGGGCGGGTGCCAATACCAAGGCTATACGTGGAGCCCGCATCGCCATCATTTCATCACGGTCGGCAATCCGACCAGCCCGGCCTTCCGCTACGAGGCCAACACCAAGACATTTCGGGCCATCCAAGCCTCCATGGCCAATGTCGACGCGCTGTTTGGCTTTATCGCGGTTCAGAATCATCATCTGCAGTTGTTGGAACGAACCTATGACTTGTGGCAGCACGCCGTGATCCAGTCCCTGCACTATGCTGCCGGCGGCACACCGGGCGGACGATGGGTCATCTCGGGTCCCGCCGAGTATGAACCCGGCGGCAGCGAGCCGAACTTGTTGCTCACCAGCCCCGGTGCAGTGTGGACGGCGTTTTTAGAAGCCCGTTCGTTGGATTTGCCGTTGCAAGGCCAGCCGCTTATCGCTACTGGCCGCCAACACCGCATATGGAACGCCATGGCCCCTCTGGCCCGATTGGGGGAAAGTCTCACCATCGACACCCTGAATCCCAAGACGGTGGTGCAAGGCGATCATGCGGACGTGAGTGTGCTAGTGTCGGGGGTCATCCAGGGGTCGAGCCCTGACGCCCGTATGGCGTCCTATTGGGTGGGTGCCGAGGTTTTTTCGGTGGCAGGAACGGGGGTAATCGAGCATGCGTCCATCGACCCCATACATCTGAAGGTGTCCAGTGTCTATGCGGTACTCCGGCGCATCCGCCGCAATGTCACGTTTCAGCGCGCCCTCCACAAGAATCCGAAGGCACTCGTGATCGTGACCCCGCAAGGCCTCACCTGGGAGGTGGCGTTGAATCAAACCCCCCCGATGTGGTCCCTAGACGCCAAAACCGGCGCCATCCAGTCTCTGGGCTCTTAATGGCGTCCGAGCCCGCCAGCGAGGCACATCACCGAAGGAACACAAATTGCACCAGAATCCACATCCCCAATCCTGCCAGCACCAGACCCGCCGCTTTCTCAGCCCATTCGCCCAAATAAGGCTTGAGCCATCGTCCGGCGCTAAGGCCCACATAGGTCAAGCCCATCGCCTGCCCGGCGATAAGCGCCACCGTGAGCCAAATGGGGATGCCCACCAGCCCCATCGAAAAACCGACCGCCAACTCGTCTAGACTGACGCTGAGTGCGAGCGCCACCAAGGGCCATCCCGCGGTGGGGTGAAGCTGCCGGCGAGCCTCAACCGCAGCTTCAACCGCATCGTCTCGCGTCGGCGGCACGGCGTCATCATCATCGTCGTCTTCGAAGAAAACCATCCAAGCCCCCACCGCGAAAAGCGCTGCCACCCCGACAACGATGGTCCAATGGCCCATAAGGCTGCCCAGAGCGCGTCCCAAGGCAAGCCCGATCAGCGGCATAATCCCCTCGGCTGCGGCAAATGTCACCGCGAGCCTCCGCCGGGTGGAACGATTGGGTTCGGTGGTACCCAGGGACACCGATACCACCAGCGTATCCATACCCAATGCCAACACCAGCGCCATGAGTTTGAGCGCCACGGCCGACCTCCCGACCCAAGATTCTCTGTAGCCCGCCAACACTGGCGGGGGCTGTCTCTCGCCTGACCTTCCCGCGCCTCCGCCGTTCGTGGGCCAGACATTCAGTATACTGCGCATAGACGCCAAGAACAGAAGCCGTGTAAGCTTTTCCTCCGCTCGAACCCCGCCTTCTGCTCCCGTCGGTAGATCCAATCCGACACGGCCCTGCAGGGTTGCCCTCCCGCAACCAGTCCTATTCGGCGCCCAAGGCCTCCCGTATGCGCGTCAAGGTGCGCCAGTTGCGAAGAGTCCCGGGAACTTTCAAATGGCGCTCGAAATAAGCCACACTATATGGCGAACCATGCAACCCCCGCGCGTAACGGATATAGACGGTCGACCCATCGACCGCCCACACGTCGTCGCTTTTGGCGGCATCCAGCCGGGCCGTACGCTCCAGACTGGGCGGCTCCTTAAGAAAAATGGCGCACAACTGCCCCGGTTCAGGAGCGAACGGACATGCTTCCATCACCGCCTCGATCTGAGCCGGCGTCCGCACCATCACCTCAATGTCCCACCCATACTGTGTGCGAAATGCCTCCGTCAGGGCCTGCTCGAGGGCACCGCTCTCAGCCGACGACCGAAACAGTACATTGCCGGTCTGAAGCACGGTGCGCACGTTCTCCCAGCCCACATTGTGAGCCAGTGCGGCCAAGTCCGCCATGCGAATCATGTGGCGGCCGCTAACATTAATGGCCCGCACAAAGGCCGCTCTCCTTTCAATCTGCCCGGTCACGTGGATGCCCTCACCTCGGTTATCGTGGTCTTTCCGCGCAGGGCCGACAGCACGGCAGCAATGACCGACAGGATGGTGGAAATGGTGAACGCTTGAGACACACCATGGGCGAAGGCTGCGTGTCCGCTGGATGCCGCACTGACGTCCACCCCGGCCAGAAAACCGGACAATTGACCCGCCCCCATCACTCCGGCCAAAATCGCGAACGACAAGCTCATGGAAAAGAGCTGGCCCGTATTGAACAACAACGTCCGGGTACTGGCCGCCACGCCGCGGCGATCGGGGGGCACGGCGCCCATCACCGCACTCGTATTGGGCGAGTTGAACAAGCCGTTGCCAATTCCGGCCAGGGCCAGCCCGATAGCCACCACCAGATAGGACGAGAGCCCGCTGGCCGCCAAAATAACCAGGGAAATGGCCGTCACCAACAGCCCGCCGGACGATAGTTCGCGGGATCCCATGCGATCCGATAATCGGCCCGCGATGGGTCCTACCACAATAATGGCGATAGACAGGGGCAGCATCTTCAAACCCGCAATCAGCGGGGTATCCCCATCGAACCCTTGAAACGCAAAGACCATCAGAAACATCAGTGCTCCCCGGGCCAAGGCGTTTAGCAAAAGCGACAAATTGCCAAAAGCAAACACCCGATTCTTGAAAAGCCGCAAGTCAATCAAGGGACTTCGGGTTCTGGCTTCGACCCACACAAAGATGGCCAGCCCCAGCACCCCGATCCCCATCAGCCATGGAACGATGGCCCGGTGGCCTTGAATCACCTCCGTCAATCCCAGCAGCATGGACAAAATACCGCCCATAAACAACGCCATGCCAGTCCAGTCGAACCGATCATTGCGGTCCATGGTGGCAATTTCCTTAAGCGCCAGGAAGGTCCACGCGGCGCCGAAAGCACCGATAGGGAGATTAACGAAGAAGATCCAACGCCACCCTAACGTGGCAGTAATCACACCGCCGAGCAACAACCCCCCCACACTGCCGGTTAAAGCGGCCACCTGGTTGATGCCCAAAGCAAATCCCCGCCCCGACTTGGGGAAGGCATCGGTCAGGATGGCGGTCGAATTGGACCATAACAGCGCCGAACCGACCCCCTGAATAAGGCGACCGACCAGCAGCAGTTGGCCTGTGGGCGCAAATCCGCACAGCGCTGACGCCCCCGCAAAAATGACAAAGCCGTACCCATACAGGCGCACACGCCCATGCAGGTCGGCCAACCGTCCGAATGGCAGCAAGAGAGCGGTAATCATCACCGTGTAGCCCATCATAATCCAGAGCATCAAAGCCACGCCGGTGTGCAGTTCTCGGGCAATCGTCGGCAGGCTGACCGTGAGGATCGATCCGTCTAGAGAGGCCATGAGGGCACCGATGGTGGTATTGATGAGGACAACACGCTGATGCCGTCGAACAGTCGGATCAGAGGACCAAGCACGTTCTTGTGCTCCCTCCGGGACCGGTGTATCGGACAAAATGACCACCTCCGGAAGACTCAGGACAATTCGTAACTTACTTAATCAGATTACCACAGGCATCACGGCCCCTGCGCACGGATGTCGTGGAACCGACAGGGAAAACGCCCCCCTAATCTATCGCCCGCAATGGCTTCAAACGTAAAAGTTCGATAAACTTACGATAAAATTTTGGTTGTCTTTTTCGGCTGGCGTTCGTCACAGGAGAAGGGCAAATGACCCAAGATTTCATTTCGTAGTTTGGAGGGACACCATGGTTCATCCGCGCGTCAACGGCTTTGACTTTCATGTCGAACATTGGATCACGGCCTCGGCTGGGCACAACGGGTTTCTAGACCTGCTGGGCGTGGTCCTGGCTAAGTACGCCCCCGAAATTTGGGCACTGATCTTTATCATCATGTGGTTCTGGCCCCCATACCGGCGTACCCGGGCGCGCCGGGCGGTCATTTATGCCGTGATCTCCGGTGCGCTGGCACTGGTTATCAACGTGATTATTTCGCACGTGGCCCCCTATCGGCCGCGCCCCTTTGTACTGGAGCCCCACACCATCCATCGTCTGATTACCCATCCGGCTGACTCGTCCTTCCCCAGCGACCACGCGGCCGGCAGTTTCGGCTTTGCCATCGGCCTCCTGTTCGCGGGCGCCACGGACGGCATTTTGGCGCTGATTTTGGCCCTGGCGGTCGCTTGGGGGCGTGTGTATGTTGGTGTCCATTGGCCAACCGATGTGCTGTTTGGCGGTCTGGTCGGAGTCGTGGTCGGCTTCGTGGTGTTGGCGCTCCGTCAGAAATTGGAGTGGGCGGTCAATCTTGTCTATAAGATCCTGATGGTCCCCCCCGAAAGGCGCACATCACGGGAACGGCGCTAATCCAGATGCCCTCCCACCACCGCGTGAGAATGCCCGGGACTATTAGTTCCGGGCATTCTGCCATTCCGAGTCCCGTCGCGCGGCCCGCACGCATGAACCGCCGCCCCTGCCCCACCCGCCGCATACACGAGACTCCTACCGTCAAGCACCCTGTTGGGTATAATGGTCCCATCGACAACACGTGTTGTGGGGAGATGTTTGCATGGCGCACAATCGGACCGCGGCTCCCATAGACAGGCGATTCCTATCGTCATGAACCACCGAGCGCTGACGATAATGGTTATGGTCAGCTCGTTGCTCTTGCCTGGGTGCGGTGCCCGGCAACCTCAGGCAAAACCTCCGATTGCGTCGCCCCTAATCCACCTAAGGCACCGGGTTGCCCGTCAAGACCCCTCGGTTCAATTTATTGCCGTTCGACCCCTCGGGCGCCCCCAGAGTTACGAGCCTTCCCACCCGACGCTCTTCATCTTGACGCCTGACACGCCAGCCAAATCCCTGGTGGTACTGTACACGGCTGTCGTTCCGCAGTCGTCAACCCGCTGGACGGTCGACGGCTATGAAGCGTCGCAGTCTCGCCCCCACCAACTCATCTTGATGAGCCGCAGCACCATCTCCTTAACGTCCCGCGGCCTCACAGCCTCCACCCGGGGAATAGCGTCCAGCCGCCCCGTATTGAAGTTCCAGCTGCTTCCCCCAGAAATCCGCACCGGGGCGACCTGGGCGTCGCCGCTCCCAGGGCAAACCGGCCGGTCCACGATTTTGGGGGTAGCCAACATCACGACGGCAGCCGGACACTACCAGCACTGTTTGGTGGTATTTCAACAGAACCAGTTTACCGGGGCCGCGCACCAACACATCGTATATGTAAACTTCCTAGCCCCCCATCTGGGCGAGGTGAAACAAGTTTCATGGTGGGCGTCCGGCCCCATTCCCCAAGCTTTCCAACTGCGCCGGGTCGTGCCGCTTCCCGACACCCAGGTTCTGGGCCATTCCGCCATCCCCACGGCGCAATCAGGCTGGCCCCTAGTCGCGCCGTGGCAGTCTTAACCGGATCCACAGGCGCCACCGCACCACTCGTCCTGCGAATCTAGGCTAGAGGGCGGAGCGCGTTATCCGGCACACGGTCGTCAAATGCCCGTTGGCTGTCAATGTCAATTGGCAAGCCGCCCAAGAGCCCCCATGGAGATGCGGGCTGAGGGCAACGACATGGAGAACCTCGGTTGCCGCCGCAAGGGATGGAAGCGGCGTATTCACGGAGAGACAACGGGACGCGATGCGCCAGCTTGCCGCCAAATCCCAATGGTGCTTGGACGGCCAGAGCTTGATGCGCCCTGCATAGGCTAAGTGATGCCAGCTAGCCAGCACCGACTGATCCTGTCCCACGTCGACCACGGAAAGCCCGCCAATGGCTAGCGACCACTGCGACTGAGGCATAAACAGGGCTTCCTCATGAAGATCTGCCCCAATGTATCCTATCCCGCCATATAAACTGGGAAAGGCCGTCTTGACCACACCGGGGTTATGAATCCAGCTAGGCAGCTGTATGCTGGCCGGGCAGGCCGAGGAGATAAGCAGGTCAAGCGAAGCCGCGGAGTTAGTGCGTGGAGAGGACCCCCAATGAGCCCCCACCAGCCACGTAACCCCCAGTCCGAGGGCCACCGCCCCGGCCAGCGCAGTCAGCAGCCCGCGTCCCGCCCGCGCCATCAGGCCATGTCCACCGGGAAGAGGCCGCGCCCACCGCGAATACGGGCCACCCCGTCCTCGCACACACCATAGGAGAGCCACGAGCAGCTATGGCACAGGGCGGGCACATCCTGAGGATGGAGACGCTCGGCTTCACGCGCCTCGATTTCCCGCCACGTGAGGCGACACCCGTCCCTGAGGCCAAGCTTGTCCAGCACCGCCGCGTCACGGACGCTAATGTCATCGTCCAGGCAATGGCAGGGTTTCTCGGAAGGAAACTTGGCGCAGAGGTCATCTGGGCCGGAAACCACCGCCACCACCGTGTCTGGCTCTGTGCGGAGCAATCCATGGATCTGCGTCATATTGGCCACGTATTCGGCGGAATAGCCCATACCGCGATATCCCAAAAGACACAAGAGGTGATGCCCGCGAAGCCGCACCATGGGATCTGCCTCCCTTTCTCTGCATCGTACCACGAACCATCGGAGGGATTAGCGCGCCCCATCGCCTGCACTGGGCAGACCCCATGGGACTCGTTGCGGCGCCATCCTGCCTGTCCTCAAAGACCTGCGGACACGGTGGCCGGATCGGCTTGGCGACGGGGCGGCCTCAAACTGTGCAGCGCCATCCCGGCCATGATAGCCAAGAGACCCGCCCATTCCCCGACTTGGGGCCACTTCTGGCTAAACAGCAAGCTGGCCAACAGCACCGTAAAAAATATTTCCAGCGACTGGGTCGCCTCAATCCGGGCCAGCCAGCCAATATCGCCGCGGGCCACGTCGGTCGCGTAAAAGAACAGCAACGTGGCAATAACGCCCGAGAACACCGCCGTGGCGGCCGCCGCCAGGACCGTTCCGCCGGCTGGCCACCCCGATCGAATTCCTCCCACCGCCATCGACACGAACCAAAATGGCAAACTGCCCAAGGTCATCCCGAACTTCCGTTGGTAGACGCTGAACCCCATGGTACGGCTCTGGGTGTATTGCATCATCTTGCGGTTTCCCAAAGGATAGGCGACAGCGGCAATCAGGATGGGGATTAGGGCCCACACCGCGCCCCACCCCGTGGTCTGGCGCGAGCTCCATTCGGCCATGGCCACTCCCGCCAAGATAATCAGGGACGGCCACATATCCCGCCATGGAATCCGGCGATGATCCACGTAGGGCACCACCAAACTTCCCATCACGATAGTGAGTTGCCAGCCCCCGGCCACGAGCCAGGCGGGATCCCACCGGGCCGCTAAGGTAATCGGCAAATAGAAGAATCCGAAACCAACCGTGCCCCAGATAAACCAAGGCCCAGGACGTCCCCAAAATGTCCGCCAAGCGAACGCCCATTCACGCCGCGACACCAGCACAGAGGCCAAGAGCGGCACCGTGAACAGATACCTCAGACTCGCGAGCCAAAAAGGGCTGGCTCCCTGAAGTGTTACAAGCCGGTTGAGGACAAAGGTCGAAGAGAAGAACAAAGCGGACAAAGAGCCTACGAAAATTGCGCGTCTCAGCGTGTCGGCCACCTCACGCCCATTGTATCAGAGGCCATCTTGGCCAGGGGATCCCCGAGTTTTCACCCGTTGGCGCCGACTCCGGTATACGCGATGCTCAACTCCATCGCCCCCGGAACCGCGCATCTGACGGTCTGAGGCTCCGGGCCGGACCATAAAAATACCCATCTTACCGCGGCGGGCTGGTAACATGGGCAAGAAGGAAATCGCTCGACACATAGTCCTGGTGCGTGGAATGCTTCGCCCGGCTCACCGCCGCAGCCAGGCTCGCGACTAAGGAGGTTGCTATAGAGGATGGCCGATCTCATCATCCGGCAGTTTTCCGCAGGCGACAGCCTCGCGGCGCTCAACCCCCTCCTCGACTCGAGCGAACAGGAAGGATTTCGCTTTCTGCGGCGGCTCTACGATGACTATGTGAGTGCCGCTAATCGTTTCGACCGTCCCGGAGAGGGGCTTTTTGTGGCATGGCTTCGGGACCGCCCCGTGGGCATGTGTGGATTGAATCGCGATCCCTTTGCCCATGATGACGCGGCCGGTCGGCTTCGCCGCCTATATGTCCATCCCTCTGTCCGCCGCCGGGGTGTTGGGCGCTCGCTCGTGGCCGCCGTCGTGGCCGAGGCTCGGGGAACCTACCGCATTCTGAGGCTTCGCACAGACAATCCGGCCGCCGGTGCCTTCTATTGTGCGTTGGGCTTTTCACCCGCACCGTCTGAGACCGCGACGCATGTGCTCAATTTGGAGAAACCGCTGGGATTGCTGCCATGAAAAGACCGACACAAGTCGAGATTGCGCGCGCTGTGCTGGCGCATTGGGGCCTTACATCCGCCGATCCTCTGTGGGTTCCCAAAGCCACCGACAGCATTGTTCTTTGGGTGGTCGACGGACTCGGACTGCAGATCCTCGAGCGGGCCGTGCAACGAGGACTGCTTAAAAACTACCGTCGATCCTTGGCCCGCCTGTACCCGGCCCAAGGCGTGTTCCCCACCACCACCGCGGCCGGGATGGCTTCGCTGGCATTCGCCGCACCGCCCGCTGTCCATGGCGCCTTGGGGTATTCCGTATTTGTGCCGGAAATCGGCCGACAGGCCACCCTGCTGACAGGCTTAGACGAACGCGGCATCCCGGTCCCCGAGCGCATCCTCTATCCCCATGTCGCCCCCACGCTCTTTCAACGGTTTGCCGCACACGGCTTGGGCACTGTAGTAGTGAGCCCGGTCGCATTTCAGCACAGCGCCTTAAGCCGCTGGCTGTACGCCGGTTCCCGATACCTGGGCTACCGTCCCGAGAACCCCCTGTCCGCAGTTGATGCCGTCCAGTCCGCCCTGTCAGACCCGGCGACTCGACTGGTCTGGCTCTACTGGCCCTATATCGATCAGACAGGACATACGCACGGCCCAGATTCGGTCCAGATGGACCAGGCGCTTTCGTCCTGGGACGATGCGGTTGGGGCGGCTCTCAATCGCTGGCGGGTTCGTTCGAACGTAACGGTACTAATCACCGCCGACCATGGAATGGCGGCGCTGGATCCAACCCGTGCCATCCGGCAACGCGACCCGCGCGCCATGCCTCTCTGGTCGAAGCACTGGGCCGGGGAGCGGCGTGCCATTACCACCGAAATCCGCCTCCCGCAAGCCCAGGCACTATTCGGCCCGACCGCCGCGTTGTATGACCAGGCCAGGCTGTGGGATGAAGGTTGGTACGGCGGCGACCCGGCCCGCGCTAGTTGGCGCGAGCGTGTGCTGAGCACCCTCATTGTTCCCCCCGATGGCATCCAATTCGAACAGGACGGCCTCGTAGAGCCTGCGCTGCTGAAAGGTGGCCATGGTTCCATGACTCCCGCGGAACGGGACATTCCCGTCATTATCCTCCCCCTTTAGAAGGCCGAGTCTTTGGGATTTTCCTCACTGGGGTGATCCTTTTTCCGCGATTCTCCGTATTCACGGATAAAGAGCAAAGTCCACGAGTCCCCATTTGAGGAAGGAGAGATGTTCGATGGGCAACCTTTCTATCACCCCAGGTTTTGGCAAGATTCTGCCCGCCATAGCCGTGGCTGTCATCGCAGCGGGTTGCGGAGCTTCCCCCAGCAATACGGCTTCGAGTTCTGCCGCCCCAGCCTTGCATCTATCGCACACCAGTCTCGTGAAGACCGGCATGATTAAGGTGAAGGGCAAACGCGAGCGCGTGCTGATGGATGCCAAGGGTTATACCCTCTATTACTTCACCAAGGACACCCCTAAGGCGTCCCATTGCACGGGTGGATGTTCGACGTTATGGCCCGCGCTGCTGACAAAGGCCGCGCGGCTCCCAAAGCCCGCTGGACTCAAAGGACGACTCGCGGTGGTCAAAGACTCCCACGGCCGGCAAGTCTCGTATAACGGGCACCTGCTGTACACCTACCGAGGAGACACCAAACCCGGCCAAGCTGCGGGCCAAGGATTCCTCAAAGAGTGGTGGGTCGCAACACCTAATCTGAAGGCGCCTGCGCAGCACTCTGGCGGAGGCAGCGGAGGCAGTGGATGGTAGAGGGGGCGGGGCAACCCCGCCCCGTCGGCCCTCTCGCGTGGATTGTCGTACTGCAGGTGGCGATGCCCCTTCTCGCGGTCGGGACGGGATTCTTGCCATGGCTCTATGCCGTGGCACCGAGCGGACTCCACCCCGGCTCCATACTCAAAACCTATTCCCTATACAGTTTGAGCCCCCTCTCGTGGGGCTGGCTTGTTTTTGCCGCGCTGTTGGCTGGGACCGCTGCCGTCGGTGAACGCATGCCCATGGCTCGAGCGCGAGACAGAATATCATTAGCCTATGCCGCCGTCTCATTGGGTACGGCCCTCTCGGCCGCCGTTTTCGTCCACGTAGCGGGGATGGTATCGTCCGTTCTCAGTGCGCCCAACCCGGTTGCGCTCGGATATGGCGTCTGGGTATTTCTTGTGGCCGCGCTGATTTGGACACTCGCTGCCGCGCTCAAGTAGCCGACCGCTTCCCGTTTGCAGGCGCCCGGCGCCACTCCCTTCTTCGGCGAACCCGGCATGCGGCGCGCGCCCCGGGCCTTAATATAAAAGTGTGGCATACCCCGCCAATCCCGGCGGGACACCCGCACCTGCATCCCCCTTCAATGACCTCAAGCGTACGCACGCCCGCCTGCTCCATCCGCTAGTCCCTATGCTCCAAATCCCGTGTACAATTCATCTCAACCGTACACCCGGCGGCGGACCCTAGGAGGCAGGAGGCAGAAAAAATGGATACAATCACCTGGCGGGAAAATCCGTTTCGGGACCCTAAACCAACCGCTCACCTCACCCCGTTTACGCCCGTGGTTGCGGAGCGGGTCCTCCGCTATCACCGCAGTTGGCCGCGATACCAGAAGACGCCGCTCTGGCATCTCGAGGAACTGGCCCTATCTCTGGGTGTCGGCACTGTCTGGGTCAAAGACGAGTCCTATCGCTGGGGTCTTAAGGCATTCAAAGGACTGGGCGGCACCCACGCCGTAGGCCGCTGCCTGGCCCGGGAACTAGGGCTGGCGGAGGTCCCACCCTATTCTGCGCTGGCAACTCTTACCCAAGATCGCGCCCCGCTGACGTTTGCGACCGCCACCGATGGAAACCATGGAGTCGGGGTCGCGTGGGCCGCATCCCAGTTGCGCCAACACGCGCGGATTTACATGCCCCGCGGCGCCGCGGATGCCCGGTTGCAGGCCGTCGCATCGGCGGGCGGTGAGGTGCACCGGTCCGACTTAGACTATGACGATCTCGTCGAGTGGGTGGCCGAGGAAGCCCGGAAGCAGGGCTGGATGCTGGTGCAAGACACCGCGTGGTACGGCTATGAGGAGATTCCGACTTGGATTATGCAAGGTTACCTCACCTTAATGGCCGAGGAATTCCAGCGTGCCGAGGGCGGAGTGTCGCCGACGCATGTCTTTCTTCAAGCCGGTGTCGGCTCGTACGCCGCCGCGGTCACCGCATTTCTCGCCAATCATTGGGGGACGGCCATACCCCGGATAGTTCTTATGGAGCCGCACTCAGCCGCCTGTTTCTTTCAAGCGGCCCAGAGGGGGGAAGGAACGCTGCAGGCGGCGGGCCCCATCCGGACAGTGATGGCCGGTCTGGCCTGCGGGGTGGGCAATCCAGCCGCTTGGGAGATATTGCGGCGCTGGGTGTCGGTGTTTGTAGCCTGCAACGATGCGGTGACGGAACGGGGTATGCGGATTCTAGCCCATCCGCTGGGGTCCGACCCGGCCGTGGCCAGTGGCGAATCCGGCGCAGTGGGCATGGGGGTCCTGTCTTCCATGGCCCAAGACAACCGGTATCGCGATTTGCGGGCGGCTCTCGATTTGAACCAAGATTCCCGGGTTTTGCTCATCAGTACCGAAGGGGCCACCGATCCCGTGATGTATCGCCGCATTGTGCACGCCGGCTTTACCCCTCCGGGAGCATCCTAAGCACCAGGCTCCGCGGGCCGGCCCGCGATTAAATTTATAGACATCGGCAAACACTGGACTCGTCTGAGGCCGCTCAGAAGAGGGGGATCTGCATGCCTCGCAAACGATTGCGCGCTGTGGTGCTCGGCTCACGATTTGCCGGTTTAGCCACGCTCACGTGGCTGCGACGGTTATACCGGCCGAGCGAACTGGATATCACCGTCGTCGACCAGTGGCAGGACATGATTTTTCGTCCCGGTTTGGTCCACGCCATGCGTTTAGGCCCGGATCAACTCATGGCCACCGTGTCGGTGCCCATGCGGCCGTTTTGGGCCAAGCACCAAATCCATCCCATCCATGACATTGTGGTGGGCATCGATCCCAATGCACGCGAGGTCTATACGGCAGCCCACGAGCCGATCCCCTATGATGTGCTATTCGTTGCAACAGGCAGTTCTCCCCGCTGGGATGCCATTCCTGGTCTCGCCCAGCACCACCAAGGTTTCTGCGAGGGTTATCTAGCCCGCCACACCGCCGCCGTGAACATGCGACAGCCGCAAGGCCGCCTGGTTATCGCCATCGGGCAGTTATTGGCCCCCCGCTCTTGGTCACCCAGTGTGCAAGTCGGATGCGAGTGCCCGGGGCTCGAATCCGCTCTGCTGTGGGATTATCGACTTCGACAGCTCAAGGAGCGAGCCCATGCCGAAATCACTCTCGTTACTCCCGCCAAGGAGTTAGCCGAATCCGGAGGCGCGGAGATCCGGGAGAAGCTCGGCCAAATCTTCCACCAACGCGGCATAAACGTCATCACGGGCGCTCAGTATCGGCGGGTCGCTGACAGTGCTCTAGAACTGGGAGACGGTACCTCGATCCCCTTTGATCGCATCCTGTGGATTCCGCCCCAATCCGGATCGCGGTGGCTGGAACATTCGCCCATCGCCGAAGGCGCCGGCTGGGTGCCGGCAGACGCCTTCCTCAACCATCCCCGGTGGTCCGAGATCTATGCTGTAGGCGACGTCGTCAGCAAACCATGGCCCAAGATGGGCCATGCCGCCATGGTGCAAGCGCGGGTAGCGGTCCATCATTGGGCCTGGCGGCAACGGAAGATCCGCCGCAAGCCCGCCCCGTACGAGCCCAAGCTGCTGTGGGTGCTGGAAGATACGGCAGGCACCGCATTTTTCGTGCTGTCCAACGCCTTCTACGGCGGAAAGCAACAGATGGTCTACCATGGCCGAAGTCCCTATTGGGCCAAGCAAGTGTTTCAGATGGCCTATATCCGCCGCACGGGTGCCCTGCCGGTTATGCCCTAGGGCTCATTGTCGGCAACCCATAACATCACGACGTCAGAACTGGGACGAAATTGCGCCGCATGGCGGAACCCCGCCGCATAGAACGCGTCGGGCAAGGGGCACGCCTCGGCCCACCGGCGATGGGTCTCCGAGAGACGGCGATATGGTGCATCATCCCGGCTGCCAGGCCAGTCGTGCGTCCAATGCATATCGCCCCACATCGGCACCCAACGATGGAAGTACAGGTCAAACCCCCGCCGCCTCCAGCCCTCCGGGGTATGTGTCTCCAATAACACGAGATGCCCGGAACGAACTAATCGCCGCCTCAGTTGAGTGAGCGCGGTGACGGGATCGGGTTGATCGCGCAACACAAAGGTCATCGCGGTGACATCGTACGCGGTGTCGTCATCCTCCGACCATTCCGCCAGACTCTGATGGACGGTCGGAATCGTGTCCGGCACATGCTCCAGCATTCGCGAGGCATAGTCCACACCCACCACCTGCGCATCGGGGACCGCCCGGGCCAATTTTTCCAACAGGTATCCAGGACCGCATCCGACGTCTGCAACCGTTCGCGGCTGGAACTCCCGAATGGCGCTCATAACCTCTTCCATCCACCGTGGATAGAGATGTCGCGACACGTGCTTGGTTTGCTCTAAGTATCGATCCGCCATCCAGTCGAAGGTTCGTTGCAACTCATTGCCGATACCTTGGTCTTCCAACTGAACCACTTCCACCACCCCCCACCAAACTCGCCAAAATGGCATTCAATTGCTGGTAGGATGCAACGAGTTCGCCTACACTATCCGCTAAGTTTCCGGGCTTTTGGGGATTTCCGTCAAACCGGAGATCAAATAGTCGAGCCGCTTCCGGGGTACGAGCGGTCAAGGGCCGGAGACGCCGAAATTCCTCTAACGAGGTGGTCCCGGTCGTGCGCAGCACCATTTTGAGCTCTTCCCGTGTTGCCTCGAGCCAGTTAATTGCATGTTCGCTGGATTGGTGGGTATTGATGCGCGGTGCTTGGTTGGACGAAGAGCGGGCAAAGGCCAATTGGGTGGGAGGAACCCGAAATATGGTTTCCGCGACCTGTTCATGCAGCAGGGCAAACAGCAGCTCCGTTCCCACCATGACCGCATCGGCTCCCACAGCCAACAGCCGGGCGATGTCGGCTGCGCCGTGAATCCCCCCGGACACAACCAAGCTCACGCGCGAACGCACCCCCTGCGCCTGCATCCATCGATGCGCGCGGTGCGCCGCCAATGCCGTCGGCACGCCGAAGTGGTCCGAAATAACGGTGGGGCTTCCCGCACTTCCCGCCCCGGCGCCGTCGAGCGTGATGACATCCACGCCCAGCGTACACAGGTAGGCCAAGTCGGTCTCTAAGTGATTGGTGGCCGGGATCTTCACGCCCAATGGGCAATCGGCGCGCTCCGACCGCACTTGAGACACCCAATCTTCCAGCCGCACTGGCGCAGCCTCGATAAGGGCGCGGCCTCCCATCGCCCGTTGCGCTCTGGCCGGCAAATCGCGCAGCTTTTTTACCACGCGCTTGCCGCCTTCCGAAGCTTGGCCCCATTGCAGTTCGATCATGTCGGCTTGCTGCCGGACCGCCGGTTGATGAGCCCAGGAGCCGCGGCTCTCCTGCAACACCCATTTTTGGGCGTAGGCGCGCTCTTCGGGAAGAAACGGCCCCTCTCCCGACACGATGGCGATCGACGCCAGACTGGCGGCTTGTGCCAAGGCGACCTTGGTTTCCGCGCTAAGACCGATGCCATATCCCATGGGAGCAATCAGGATCGGCATCGACAACACTAAAGGCCGCTGGCTGACTGGCCCCAGGGCCACCGACAAGTCGGCCACCTCGCGGCCCAGGGGCGGCGGTGCGAACGTAGCGGGGTCGAATCCAATTTGGCCGAGCCAATCGGGGTGAACCGGGGATCCCATGGGGTGCTCGGCCGGGTGAGCCGATTCGGCCCGCTGCATGGTCACTAGCAAGGAGGAGATGGAATGGGCCCGCAGGGTAAACAGCATCTCCCACAAGGTCCGTTGCGGCGGATCCCCCATAGCAGCCTCAGCCCGCTGGGCGAGTCGCCGGCTAATAACATAGAAGGCCGCTCCGAAAAGCACCACCAACAAAAATACGGTGATGATAGGGATTAGAACAAGCCACAGCGCGGTCACAGCGATTCCTCCGATGGTCGATTGGTGCGATAGCGAAGGGACAGCAGCCAGAGGATGGGAAGAAACAAGACCCGCCATGCTAAGGTGAGCGGGCTGACCACGTTGAACAGGATGACGGCGGCCGCCACGTTCGATGGGATTACCTGGGTAATGGCCAGGAGGATCAATGCCGCAGCACCGAAAGCCACTGCACGCCACAAGACCAAGGGGTTCTTGCCGAGACTCATGACGTTCCAGTTAAAGCAGAATAAATGCACCGCCATATACAGGACGGTGGTGGATGTCCACACCATAATCACAAATGAGCCGATGCTCTTCAAAAAGAACGTCTGGACCGAGATAAGGGAGAACACATAGACCAACGGCCAATATATGCGGCTCAGCCCATCAGGGCCCAAGGTCACCAATCCGACGGCATACAGCACCAGCAAGATGACCCCCTGGCCGCCCATGGCCGCCATGGCAGTGACATAGGCGTCGCGTGGTCTGCGCCAGCGAACATGTGGTGTCAGGGTCGCCACAACGGCCGCGTTCGAGAAGAGAAACCAGGTGCCCAAGACCGTTTTCGCCCATGGCAGGGCGAGAAAGTGGGATGAGGGGATTAGCGGCGACCAATACTCCAGATTTCGGACGGAAAAGGTCATGACGATTAAGAGCAGAACCAAGATAATAGGGAACCAAAACTGCACCGACCGGGCTATCGCCGAGAGAGACCGGCCCCCAATCCAGATCGCCATCACGACGATAGCCGTGTCCATGGGCAGACGCGGGGTATTGGGATAAAAGTTGACACGAATCATCATGCCGTACAATGCCAGGATGACACCGTCGGCCGCGATATGGATGACCGCCCACAACGGAAATATGAACCCCACCCCAATAATGGGCAGCACCTTTTTCAGTCCGCTGACAAAGGTCGGCTCCTGCAAGTTGAGCGCCAGCCCGACCTCCAATGCCGCCAAACCCATGGCCAACACGGTGATGGTGATCAAGGTGTAAATTCCATTCGTTCCTGCGTTCTGGACAACAAACTGCGGCCAAACATACACGCCCGCCGCCACCACCGAAATTCCCACCATCCACATGTACTGCCCAGGCGAAATCGGCTCTACCATGGTCCTCAATCGCTCACCCCCGAGGTTGACAAATGGGTAATGACTGTCACGTGGGCTGTGATGGGCCACACCATGCCGCGCTGGCTTGCAAATTGCAGACCCTGGTCAGGATGCGCAAACAGATAGTTCCGTCCCCAGCCGAAAGGGTCTGTCCTGGTCCGGTTGGCAAAGTCAACCGCTTTTAGGCACTCCGTAATAATCTCTTTCGAAGTGATGGCCTGCGCCAGGCCAACATTTTGTGGTGTAACCAGAAAATCCGGGGGCCATTCGATAAGGGAGCCGTGCGCATCGATGCGCACGTTCGCAATGAGGTGGCCGGCGCGATAGGTCAGTTGCACGTGGGCGCGGGCGCGGAGCCGCTTTATGACCGTCGCCCCGCCGTCCTTTCGAAACCAGTACGATTCCTTATGGACATGGTTCATCATTAAGGCCCATCCGCGGCTCTCATCCCGGGTCATGAGTACGGGCCGTCCCTTCACCGGATAGACCAGCATACGGACGATCCGGGTGGGCGGCGACGCATAGGGGATGATAGGGGACACTCCGGGCGTTACAAACGCGTCCCAGACTTTCCACACTGGTCGGGACAAATAGGCCGGCTGGCACGTACTGCAATTGAAATATTGGGTGTAATACACCGATGGAACCGGTTCTTGCGTGGTGACCGGGAGCGGATCCGGTCCTGTCGGCTCCGCCACGACAAAGACTGTGTTGGAGCTGTACGCATCCCGGTTGTATTCTTGCACCAGGCGGTCGATGTTCTGGGCGGGAATGTCGCGGGACACGATGATGTCCTGCAACTGCCCCAGGAACAGGTCGCGAGCCAGGTCTCTTTGGGCCTCACGGATCGCTTGGGATATGGAATGGGCTATGACCGGCGTCTTAGCAAAAGGCTCGCTCGAGGGTAGGTTCACGTTCGTACTGATGGATTGGGCCGGATTGGGAAAGTAGAACGTAAACCGGAACTCGTGATCCGACGCTGGCATGATGCTTAGTACAAAGGCCGTGGCTCTCTGGGTCACTGTCTCGTCATCCCAGCATCCCGTCAAGGACAACCCCAGCAACACGGCCAGCATGCCCGAGACAATCCATTGCTTCCAGGTCATGAGCCCATCCTCCCCCGTTTGAGCCGCGGATGGGTGCTCACCGTTTCCGGCCGCCGCCACCGCGGGTGAAGGGGTCGGGGCGCGCTCCATCGCTCCGTGAGCAATGTCCACGGCAAACGCCAGATGGCATCGCCCCAATCTATTGCCCGAAACGGCGCCCATGGCTCGAAGTACGGACTGCCAAAGCTCCGCATGTCGACCAGTACTGCAATGACCCCCATGGTCACCAGCGTGATGCCCACTAAGCCGAAGAAGTACGCGGCGCCTAACATGAGAAAGCCGACAATGCGCCATGTGCTGGTGAGTTCATACACCGGGGTGGCAAACAGGCTCAGCGCCGTCAGTGTCATAATGACAATAATTTGCGTGTCCACCAGGCCGGCCTTGACAATGGCTGTTCCCACCACGATGGCTCCGATGGTTCCAATGGTGGTGCTGAGAGGCTTGGGCAACCTCAACGAGGCTTCGCGCAGTGTCTCGATGACCAAAATCATGAGGATAACCTGGATGACCTCTGGGAAGGGCAACCCAATGGCGCTCCCCTGCACCGAGGACAAGAGTTCTGACGGCAGCACGGAAGGATTCACCTCCGTTAGAGCTACGAAGAGCGCCGGTAAATAGATCCCGACAACCCATCCAAAGAAGCGGATGCCGCGGACCAGGGTGGTATCAATCCAACTGCTGGAATAATCCATGGCGGTTCGGTAGAAGTCAATCAGCGGCGCCGGTGCAATGAGCACGAACGGATCGCCGTCCATGAGGACCACCACGGCTCCCTGCATGAGACGCCACACCGCCATCTCGACACGTTCGGTCTGTCTCACGGTGGGAAAGATGGATCGCGGGTGGTCCCGAATCAACCCGGCCACCTGCGTAATGCCCGCCAATCCGTCCACGTTGATGGCCCGCAGGCGTTCCACCACAGTGGTAATCAAGGCCGGATTGGTGAGGCCGTCTAGGTACGCTAAAGAGAGTTTCGTTTGTTGAATACGGCCCACCGTAAAATCTTTGAAAACCAAGTCGGGGGAGGGCAGGCGGTGGCGAATTTGGGCCTTTTGCGTTCCCAGCACCTCATTGAATGCCTCTTCCGGACCGCGAACGCCCAATTCAGTTTGGGGACGCTCGACGCTTCTTTGCGGAAACTTAGCCGTGTCAACGATCCATGCGTGGGCCAGGCTCTCAACGCAGATGATGGTCTTGCCGGCAGCCAAACTCTGAGCGATGTCGGGCCACCGGTCCGCCTGCGTAATGTCCATGGCGAATACCGCCGCCTGATCCCACTGATCGGGGGCCACCGTCGTCGTCAAGAGCGGCTTAATCACATCCTCGTCGACAACGGTGGTATCGGTGATGCCGTCCACAGAAGCGACCAATACACCCCCGGGGCAAGATGGGACTATTAGGCGCCGCAGCACAACGTCAGAACTCCGTCCCATACCTGACTTGAGGCGCTCCTGGACCACTTTCAGGTCGGGCACGTAGTCGCTCGGGGAGGCGCTCGGATTTAGGGACAAGGTTGTGGCCCAACTGTCAAGCTCCCCGCTGAGGCGCTTAATCTGTGTGATGATGTCCGCCAATGCGTCGCCAGTATGCCTGTCCATACGGGTATCTTTCCCAGTACGACCAATAGCTTGCGTCGTTGGGATATCTGTTTTGTGCGGAATGGCATTCGCGGCTCCGGGTACATTCTCTGCCAGCCTCCGCCCTAACGCTCCCGGGACAAAGTCCAAAACCATTCGGCGCTCGTGGGACTCGCCGCCCCCACCGCCGCCAACGCATCGAGGGAGAGCCCGGCGTTGATGGCCAACGACACCAGCGATGCTGCCTGGGCAGCGCCGGGCCCGAGCAATTCGGCCCCTTGGACGCGGTCGTTGCTGTTGACATACACCACCCCATCCGACTGGGTTGCGCCATGCAAGAGAGCCTGGTATAGACCGGGCTCGGACGGCGACATCCGGTATCGCCTCTCGGTGGACACACCCACCCGTGCCGCTTCGGGCTGCGTAAAAATGGCTTCGGCCCACGTGCCCGCTTCGGCTGCCGGGATTCCCAGAGCTTGGCGGACGGCCAACCGGCCCTGAAACCAGGCACGGCTCGCCAACTTCACCCCGGAGGCGGCATCCCCCACGGCATATACGCCTGCCACGTTGGTTGCTCCTCGCGGGGACACCGCAAAGAATCCCTGCTCGTCCAACGCAAATCCCATGGCCGAGAGCGAGGACTGATCCCAAACCGGAATCCGTCCAGTCGCCAACAACACACGGGGAA
>JAJZBJ010000183.1 GCA_021798975.1 Bacillota bacterium
AGATACCCGGCTCTACCAGGAGTGGACCCGACTGGCCAAGACCGATGAGGGGCGGCAGGCCTGGCTGGACGAGTGGGTGCGCGGGGTGCCCAGCCACGCGGCCTATCTCGCCAAATTGGGGGATTCGTACCTGGATGCCCTAAAAACCCACGAAGGAGGGTTCGATCATGCCGTCAGCTCGTGATTGGATGATCGTAGCCGCTGCCCGCCTGTTGGAAAACCGCCAGCGGGTGCTGGTCGGCGTCGGCATTCCCAATATTGCCGCCAATTTGGCCAAGCGGCTTCAGGCGCCGGACTTGGTACTGGTGTACGAGTCAGGCGTGATTGATGCCCGACCGGCGCGCCTCCCGCTGTCGATTGGCGACGGGACGCTGGTCGATGCGGCACTGGCGGTAATACCTATGAGCGAACTCTTTAGTCACTATCTAGCCACTGGCTGGATTGACGTCGGATTCCTCGGGGCGGCTCAAATCGACGCATCAGGCAACCTCAATTCCACGGTGATTGGCGACTACCAGCATCCCCGCGTGCGGTTGGCGGGATCCGGCGGCGCGGCAGAAATTGCCACGGGTGCGAAGAAGACCATTATTGTCATGGAGCACAGTCGCGACCGTTTCCCCGCCAAAGTGGACTTTATCACCAGCCTCGGCCATCCTCCGGGCCGGCGCCGGGCCGATGAACGGGGTCCCTGGCGGGTGGTAACCAGTCTGGGGCTGTTTGGTTTTGACGATGCCGGGCAGATGGGGCTTTTGGCGCTGATGCCTGGCCATTCCCACGAAGAAGTGCTGGATTTGAGCGGCTGGCCGATTCCCGCTCTCGTGGATCCGGTGCCGTTTCTGCCGGCTCCGAGCGACCAGGAACTGCGCATTCTGCAAGAATTAAGGGCAACGTTGCCGGGAGGGGGTCAGGGATGAGCGGCGTGTTTTATCGGAGCCCGGTCAAGGCGTATCCGACCATCTCGCACGGACGCGGAGTGTTCCTCTGGGATACGGATGGGCGCGAGTATTTGGACGGCAGCTCGGGCGCCTTGGTGGTTAACATTGGCCACGGGCGCACGGAGGTGGCCGAGGCGATGGCGGAGCAGGCATCACGGGTGGCTTTTGCGCACACGGCGCGTTTCACCTCGGAGGCGCAGGAGCGTCTGGGGTCCCTTATCGCCCGCCGCTTGGAACCCGAGACTTACTTCACCTATCTGGTGTCCGGGGGCGGCGAAGCGACGGAGACGGCTATCAAGCTGGCTCGCCAGTATCATCTGGAGCGCGGCCAGGCGAAAAAGGTAAAGGTGATGGCTCGCTGGGCCAGCTACCACGGCAACACCCTAGGGGCCTTGGCGGCATCGGGCCACTTGGCCCGGCGGCGGCCATACGAGCCGCTCTTGGCAAATCAGGTGTTTGTCCACTTTGAAGGTGCGGTGCCGCATTCCCCCGACAGCGCCTGCCTGTGCCTGGCCCACTTGGAGGCGCGCATCCAACAAGAGAACCCGGAAACCATCAGCGCCTTAATCCTCGAAGTGGTAGGCGGGTCGGCTCTGTCCGGGTTTGTGCCGCATCCCGGCTACTTGAAAGGCGTCGAGCAGTTATGCCGCCGTTACGACATTCTCTTGATCGTGGACGAAGTGATGACCGGCATGGGCCGCACGGGCGACTGGTGGGCTCATCGGGCCGAAGGGGTGCGGCCCGACATGATGACGTTGGCCAAGGGGCTCGCCAGCGGCTATAGCCCCCTCGGGGCTGTCGTCGCTCATGAGACGGTGTGGGAGACCATCCGACACGGATCGGGGACCTTCGCCCATGGATTTACCTTCTCGGGAAATCCGGTCTCGGCGGCGGCCGGGGTCAAAGTGATGGAAATTATGGAAGCCGAAGATTTAGTCCGGCGCGGGCAGGAACAGGGCCGGGTGCTGGCTCAGACGCTGGAGCGCTTGAAGGACGAGTCACCGCTCATCGAGTCCGTTCGGGGACGCGGTCTCATGCAGGCGCTGGTGTTGAAGCCGGTGCCGGGACGGCCGGGGGCCGTGGCGCAGGGCTTGGGGGATGATGCCTTCCAGCACGGCCTGATTATTTATCCGGGCAGCGGCTCATCTGGCAGCACCGAGGGCGACCACCTGCTGGTGGCGCCGCCCCTAACGGTCTCCGTGGCCGAAATCGCGGAGCTTGGCGAGCGTCTCCTGGCGAGCGTCAAGCGCGTGCAAGAGAGCGTATCGCTCTAGAGTGGATGGTGTGACGGATGCCAATATGCGGCAACTGTCACACCTTCATGTTGAGCGGCATATATTGGAGCGACCTCACGCAATCGAGCCGCCCTGCGAGGGGCGATTCGGGAGTATATGGGAGGATATGGGAGGATTTTTGAGGCTCCCGAACAGCAATTGGAGCAGAAGGGAACTCAGTCGCAGTCAGTCCGCGAGACCGCCCGAGAGCGACCGGGAAAGATAAGCCGAAAATATATATACTTTTTAAGGATACATGCACGATCGTGATTCAGCGATCCTGCCTATTGGCCAAATCGTGCCGCCGGCACGAACGGGGGACCCAATTTCTCGGGGCGCACATGTTGCATGGGGGCTGCTTTCCGCCCTAGCCCGTCAGCTTACCTCGTCGGTCATGGAAAGCCTGGTAGAGCCCGGGCTTGCCCGGGATTTTTTGCGTCTCAATTTGGAGAGGAGGGACGGGATGGGGTACTCGATGAACAGCACCCCGGCCACGGCAGAAGAGCTCGCGCAAGAAGCGTCCTCCATCGCCGTCGACAGCACGGCAAGCCCCAAGGCTCGGCATGGATACGTCCCTTGGTTGGTAGCCTTAGTGATTATTGCGCTCTGGTGGTTGGTGTCGGCGCTGCACTTGTTCACGACCCTGGCGTTGCCGTCGCCCCAAAGCGTCGCGCAGAATCTGTGGAGCATCGCCACCACGGGATACAATGGCTATAGTTTGCTGGACAACATTGGAGCCAGTGTGGTGCGTATCGCGGTGGGATTTGTGGCCGCCATTATCATCGGGGTTCCCATTGGGTTTTGGATGGCCTCCAGTGACTGGGTATTCAACGCCATCGACCCGATTCTGCAGTTCCTGCGTCCGATTCCGCCTCTGGCCTATATTCCGGTCATGGTGATTTGGTTCGGACCGGGCCAATTGTCCAAGTTCGTCCTGATTTTCTTTTGCACGATCCCCATCATCATCATCAGCGCAATGTCTGGCGTGAAAAACGTTCAGGAAACCCGCATCCGGGTCGCGCAGGTGTTTGGCGCCAACAGCCGCCAAATGTTTCGCTACGTGGTGCTGCCGTCCGCACTGCCGGAAATCTTTACCGGCATGCGGGTTGGTATCGGTATTGCGTGGACCTGCTTGGTTGCTGCGGAAATGATTGCCGCGCAATCGGGACTGGGCGCCATGATTCTCACCGCTGGGAATGAACTGCGTACGCCGGTGGTGTTCGTGGGGATTATCTTCATCGGCATTATTGGCTACCTGATGGAACTTCTGATCCGGACCGTGGAGGGCCGGGTCATTCCGTGGAAGGGCAAAGCCTAATTCGCATGGAGGTGTCGATACGTGGGTAAACGGTTGCACTTGGTGGCCGGAGGGGTCACCGCAGGTTTCGTATTGGCTGCCGGCCTGGCAGGGTGTGGGAGTACTGGCCAGGCGCAAGGCGCGTCCAGCACGACTGTCACCATCGGATATGAAAACGCGCCGGATCCCGAAGCAGTGGCCATTGAACAGCACTTCTTCCAAAAGTACATGCACGCCACTGTGAAGCTCATCTACTTTGAGTCCGGCCCCTCGGCCCTGACCGAGATGGCATCCAACAAATTGGACTTTATGACCACCTTGGGCAATCCGCCCACGGCGTCTGCGATTGCCCGGGGCGTGCCCTTGAAGGTCATTTGGGCCATGGAACGCTACACCACCGGTGAGGGCCTGGTGGTCAAGAAGTCCAGCGGGATCAACAGCCTGAAGGGTCTGGAAGGGAAGACCGTGGATTTGGTCCAAGGATCGACGTCGCCGTTCGAACTGGACACGGCCCTGAAGAACGCCGGCATTCCGCTGTCTAAAGTGACCGAGCAAAACATGACGCCGTCCGAGATGGTCTCGGCCTGGAAGACCAACCACATTGATGCCGCTTATGTATGGACGCCGTTTGACGATACCATGGCCCAGTCGGGCGGGAAGTTCTTGATGTATGACCAAAATGTTTACAAGCAAGCCCCCATCTTCAACTTAGCCGTGGTCAATTCCCACTGGGCTTCGTCCCACAAGTCCCTGGTGGAGGGGTTCATCAAGGCCGAGGAAGCGGGCGTCAAGTACTTCCAGCAACACCCGGCCCAGGCGTACCAGGACATGGGCAAGTTGAACAACATCAGTGCCTCGGCCGCCGAGGCGCAGACCAAGGGCTTCAGCTTCGGGACCCTGCAAAACGAAGTCACCGGGAATTGGATGGGGTCCGGCAGC
>JAJZBJ010000023.1 GCA_021798975.1 Bacillota bacterium
CCGTTTGTGGGAATGCCGCCTTGCGTTTGATGCAAGCGCCGAATGATTGCCCGCTCCGCTGGTGTGCCACCCCAGTCAGTGGGGTTCAGTGCCACTCGCTCATCAATCCGCCGGAGACTGGTTGCCGGGTCAACTTCAAGGACAAACACGCCGTCGAAGAGATCGATGAATCTGGGGAAATTCCGCGAACCGCCGCAGAAAAATCTGACCGCCTCATCCTGATTGGCGACCGTCGGGATACCCGTCTCCGGATCGCCTTGATAGGCCAACTCACGGTCGCCATGAATGGCGTGGTAGCCGCGTCGCTGCAATTCGTTGCAGACCGAAGTTTTACCGGCACCGGAAACGCCTGCGATTAAATAATTCCGGCTATGTGCAAAATGTGGTTGGATTTCCTCGTTTCTTGGCTCAATCTTCCGTTCTCAGCACGACCGACCAAGGTTGGAATATGCGGTGCGTATTGACGGCATGCTGCCGTCGGTTGGAATCCGCCGATGACGGGCCCTACGAACCATGGTCAAGCGCAGATGCTACTGCGCTATTGCCCCCAAACATTCTTTACGGCGTGGTTTCTCCCGTCGGCTCAATCGTGAAACGGGTTCTGAATGGTGACAGACCCGAACTTCTGTCCATGATTCAGATCCTCGGTCCACAAAACCGATGCCCCAGCCACCTGTGCGGCTATCACAATTAAGGCGTCCCACCACGACAATTGCCAGCGTGGCATCATCGCCAATGCTTCGATGACGTCGCCTACTTGCGGGGAGATAATCCGCCATCCGGCGGAGTCGAAATCCTCAATGACCCGTGCGGATTCGTCCAGCGTCAACGGAACGGGCACGCGCCGCGTCACGACATTGACCCATTCTTGCAGCACCTGAATACTGACCGCGCCCGTGCCATCTTCGGTCAGGCGAGTCAGGAGGTCCCGTGCGACCGGGTGACGGCGCTCATCGCGACGATTGTGTGCGTACACGAGGACATTGGTATCGACAAACTCAACGGTCATAGAGGTCATCGCGTGTCCCATAGGGCCGTTCGCCTCGCAGTCCGAAGTCGTAGCCCTTGGACAAGCGTGCGATTAAACGAGCCGCCGCCGCCGAACGCTCCGGCGTCCAACGCTTTAGGGTCTCCTGAATAAAAGGCAACGCTTCATCGGGCATGCCATCGATGAGCTGCTTCAACTCTTCGCGAGTCGCCACCGGCCATCCCTCCTTGCCCATATTATAGCGGATGGACCGGTCATCACGACCCAATAAACAATAACTGTCAAAAAATTATGCTAAATACGAACCGGCCCGAATGTGCGCAGTAAGGCCCCGTCTATCGCGGACGTAACCTCCAAGCATGCCCGGGCGTTAGCACACCAGAAGGAGATGATACGGTGCGCGCGTGGATCTGGGGAGCCGTGACCGGCCTCGTGCTCACGGCGGGCTGTGCACCCGAGACGAGTGGGAATCCTGGAACACCAGCACGGAGCATTTCGTCCGGGATCACATCGTCCCATCAAGCCGCGAAACGTGTCACGGTCGCCAGCCCATTAACGGTCACCCAGTCACGGTTGATGCTACCGGCCCCCGCGGTCTGGTCGTTTCACGCCCTGGACTTTGTCACCCCCACCTCCGGATATGCCGTGGCCTCGCGGGGACCGCACATGGCGGTGCTATATACCGGCAACAGTGGCAAAACCTGGACCGCACGCGCCACCGATTCCAAGATTGTGCAGCTTGATATGGTGAGTGCCTCGACAGGCTGGATGACCGCCTGCGCCGGAGCGGCATGCGCGCTGAAACGCACGGTGAATGGAGGACGGTCGTGGATGACGGTAATGCGGTTTCCCGTTCGCGACCACGTCCAAATCGACTTCACCAGCTCCGCCGTCGGCTGGCGGGAGCGGTCGGCGCCCCCGCACAATACACCGGTGCTGTACCGGACGACGGATGGCGGTGCACACTGGTCGCTCGTCAACGCATCGCCGCCGTCCTACGGTGGGGCGTTTTCCAACAGTTTCGACTTCATTAATCCCCACGATGGCTGGCTCGCCGTCGGCGGCGAGGGCGGCGTGGGCGAACAGGTCAAGGCGGTGTATCACACGACGGACGGCGGGTATTCCTGGGCCAAAATAGCGATATCCGCCAACCTGGGCTCGGCCCAGAAAACGCCCGTGCCCGTCGGCGGGTACCTCAACCAGATTGCCTTCAGCAATGCCCATGTCGGCTACATGACATTAGCGGGGCCGATGAGTGCCGTCCTCCGGACCGCCGACGGCGGGCACCACTGGACGGTCATCCGCAGTACCGCGTTTCCTCTCGGAGGCACACAGGCATCTGACCCCACATTTCCTTCACCATCGGTAGGCTATGTCGTGGGATGGGATGCCGCCAGCGTTTGGAAAACCACGGATGGCGGCATGCACTGGACTGTCCAGTATCCTCCACTCCACCCGACCCAGGTCGTGGGATTTCGCAATGCGCAAGACGGCCTCGGTTTTGGCACAGTGGCGGACGGCGCGCTGCCGACGAACTTAATCCGAACACGTGACGGCGGTCGCACCTGGACGACAATCGGCGACAGCGCTGCCACCTTCTGGAATCTGCAATGGACCGGGCCCCACACCGTGTGGGCCTTGGGCTATGGATTGCACGCGGGCACTCGGGTATACGTCAGCCGCGACGGGGAACATCAGTTTGTTCCCGTTGCCCTGCCAGTCCAGGGCGCAGTGGAGGGGATCGCCATGAGCCCTCCATCGGGCGGCATCGTGGTGGTCGGCGCAGCATCCGGATCGGAGATGCTGACGACACACGACGGAGGACATCGCTGGACCGCCGTGACGCTGCCCTTCGCCGCCCGAGTCGTGGCTCGGGCCGGACACCACGACCTGTGGGCGTTAGGGTCGACTGGGCAGTCCCTCTACCACAGCACCAACAACGGCAAGACCTGGATCTCCCAGGCTCTGCCTGGGGCGGCGTATCGCATCACGCAGCCGAGCACGCTCAGATTTTTGTCCGCTTCCTTTGGCTACCTATGGGGTTCCAATAGCCTCATGACCACCGACAACGGCGGGAAAACATGGTCTCTGTCAACGGCTCCGGCAAGTGTTCAACTTAACGCCTTTGACTTCGTCTCCCCAAACAAGGGCTGGCTTGTTGACGGCTCCAACTTGGGCCTCTATACCACCACTAATGGCGGAAAAACCTGGACGGCCAAGTAAGGAACCACCCAGAGGCCGGTCTGGTGTGCCGCACCGGTGTCCCGAATTCGGTGCGGGACAGGTTGCGTGGGGGAGCGATTCGGCAGATTCGCCCCAAAAAGGGCGTGGCTTACGGCGCTCTCGCCCCGGATTCTTCCTTCCACGGCTAGTGTCCGTGGCCAAGATCCAGATGTAGAACGGCCGATGGCGCTCTCTTGGCTAGAGCTACAGGAGGACGCGGAGGAAAATAATATCGTATGTTGGGGGGCCGAGCTGCGACGATGGTAACAGCGGCATTCAGGGCTTCTTGTTGGATTTTGGCCAAAGCGCTGGGCGTGGCTGGTGCGTGTGGAGTCGCAACGGGGTAGCAGGTTTAGCCTTCGCATTCGGCCTGAACGCACGGCACGGGTTGCCCCCCTCGGGCGACGTGACTTTGCCTGCAAGATTCCGCTGTTCGCAAGGTTTCACATGGCAATCCGGAGATACGGGGACGGCCTGCGTGGTCCACGGCACGTGGACCGGGCTGTCCGCCTCTTGCGGTGAGCCTGCATGTTTCGACATGCACATCTCAACTCCTCGAGTTGTCATTAATCGTTAGCAGCTAAGTGCGTGGGGCGTCGTCCGAGCAACTCAGCCAGAATATGGGATAATGAGCTTCATTATAGGCATACCGGGGTGGGATGGCTTGCACTGTGGGGAGATCCCGTTCTAGGGGAGGCTATGCCATGCCAGACTTTGAGATTCCGGGCGTGGGAACGCTTGTGTATCATGAAGCGGGTTCAGGCCCCGAGGTGGTGTTTTTGCACTCGGCCCTCATGGATAGCCGGCAGTGGGACCGCGAGATCCGGGAGTTCGCAGACCGCTGCCGTGTGATTGCCGTGGACTTGCCGGGATTTGGGCAAAGCAGCGACCCCACGCGACCGCTTGACCCGGCGGACCCGCTCTTCTCGCTGATGGACCACCTGGGGATTGCGCGGGCCCATTGGGTCGGATCCTCATTGGGCGGTTCGATTGCTATCCATGCGGCCATCCGGAACCCCCAGCGCGTTCGTTCGCTCTTCGTGGCGGGCACGGGCATGTTTGGGTTTGTCCCGAATAGCGTGGCCGACGAGCCACCAATATATCGCGCATATGAGGCGGCCTGGGAGGCCCATGACATCGAGGCGGTAATCAACACCGGAGCGTCCATCTGGCTTGACGGCCTGTCCCCCTCGCCCGCGTCAATAACGGAAACGGCCCGGCAAACGTTCCTTGGTGCATATCGGGACCGGTTGCTGAACCACCCCTGGAGCAGCCCGCCGTTTGTACTCCAGAACGACATGGAGGGCGTGTTGCGTCTAGAGCCTCCGGCGATGGTGGTTATTGGCGAGAACGATACGGATTACTGCCTTGCCTTGGCAGACTGGCTTCAGCAGTCGGTTGCCGCTGTGACGGTGCATCACATGCCGGGGGCTGCACACTTTCCAAATCTGTCCCGGCCCGAGGAGTTCCGTGGTCTGCTCCGCGATTGGCTGAGGATCCATTCGGCCTAGGCGGTCCGCTTGATTCAATGGGTCCGCCGGGTTTGGGGCCAGAAGGCTTCGTGGTTTCCATGCTGTGTCCGTGTGGCTAGCCAATAACGTGGTCCCCAACGGTTCTGATCCATGTCTGATCAGAACGCGCTGAAGGGCCAGCATGGCCTTCTTTCCCCTGGTTACTCCGTGGCGAGCAGTTCGGATTGCAGACGGTCTCCCTCCACGTCCAGATTGGGCAGTATACGGTCCAGCCAGGCCGGAATCCACCAGGCGCTGTCGCCAAAGAGCGCCATGACGGCTGGGACCAGCGTGCTGCGCACGATGAAGGCATCCACCAGCACGCCGAATGCCAAGCCGAAGCCAATTTGCTTGATGTCCATCTGCGGGCTGAAGATAAAGCCGCTGAAGACCGACGTCATGATGATGGCGGCTGCGATGACGACCCGGCTGGCATGGTCGAATCCGTGTACAATGCTGTCTGGGCCGCGATGGCCGTGGACATGCGCCTCGCGCATGGAGCTGACCAGAAAGACCTGATAGTCCATGGCCAGCCCGTACAGGATGCCGGTAACCATGATGGGCAGAAAACTTAAGAGCGGCCCGCCGGTATCAAACCCGAACAGGGCATGAAGCCATCCCCACTGGAACACTGCCGTGGTCATGCCGAAGGTGGCGAGAATACTCAGCATGAAGCCTCCGGTGGCGATGAGCGGCACCAGCAGGGATCGGAAGACCGCCATCAAGATGATGAAGGACAGAATGACGATAATCCCCATGAACACGGGGAATACCTGCGCCAATTTGGCCGACATGTCGATATTGAGGGCGGTATACCCGGTCACGCCCAACGTGACGCCGTAGGTGGCGGCAATGTGAAAGCGGGGCGCCCGCAGTGTCCGCACCAGGTTTTTGGTTGCCTGGGCGTCGGGGCCGGTTTGGGGAATGACCGTGAGGACCGCCAAGCGGCCATTTTCGCTCTCGCCCGTCGGCGACACCAGCGAGACATCCGGGGTGGTGCTGAGGGACTGGACCACATGGCCGAGAAGCTGGGGCGTGACCTTCCCGCGATGCGGCTCCAGCACGATTACCAAGGGCCCGTTGAAGCCGGCCCCGAACGCTTGGGAGGTCGCGTCGTAGCTTTGCCGGGCGGGTGTATTGAAGTTGGCCGTGGCGCCGGAGGGGAAGCCAAGGTTCATTTGCGCCATGGGGATGGCCGCGGTGCCCAGGCACACCACAACCCCTAGAATCACCAGCCATCGATGGGTAATGATGCCGGTGGCCCAGCGATGCGCGGCGCCGTGGCGGTCGGCAGCCGCAGATTGGCGGCGCGCCTTTAGCGTGCAAATCTTCTCGCCCACCAAGCCCAGCAAGGCCGGCAGCAGGCTCAACGCCAAGAGGACGTTGACGGCCACGGTGGCTGCCGCTACCAGCGCCATGACGGAGAGAAACTGAATGCCGATCACCAGCATGCTGCAGAGGGCGATCACGACCGTCAATCCCGAGAAGAACACGGCGCTGCCAGCGGTGCCTACCGCCCGGCTGGCGGCGTCGCGGGCGGACAGGTTCTGTTCCAGTATGAGGCGGCGTTGCCGGTTGACGATAAAGAGGGAATAGTCGATCCCGACCGCCAGACCAATCATCAACGCCAGGGCCGGGGTGATGTCGATGACCGTAAAGAATTTGGAAAACGCGAAGGCGCCCCCGACACCGATTCCCACGCCCATAATGGCGATCAGAAGCGGGAGACCCGCCGCTACCAGGGAACCCAGGGTGGCGAGTAGCACCACAGCGGCGACGACCAAGCCAATCATCTCGGTTGGACCTTCCGTGACGTTTTGCTCCAAGGTTGAGCCAGGCAGCGCCCTAATGCCGGTGCCGTGCTGCACCGCGGTCACGTCCCGGATAACCGCATTGTTGACAGATTGCGGAACAGAGGACTGCGAGACCGTAAAGCCAAATTGGAACAAGGCCACGCGCCCGTTGCGGGAAATAATCACGCCGGGTACGGGGTGACCCTGCACCACCAAGGGCCCGTAGGGCAGGCGCGCTTGAAGCGCGGCGGCTTCGGCAGCCTGGGCGGCCGCCGCCCCGCCGCGGGCCGAAGGCCGTTGCACAGGGGTCTGGGGTTGGGGCGGCTTCACCACATCTTGTTCCTGATACACCTTCTTGACCGCCCGCATGATGGCGGCGATGCGCGGACCGGTATCCAACCGTTCTCCGCGGGGCACGGTGAACACCACGCTGCCTTGGCCGCCGGACAGGGAGGGCACTTCCTTTTGCAGCAGATCGGCGACCTGCTGAGCCCGCGTGCCTTGGATTTGCATGTTGGAACTAATATGGACGCCGTTCAGACCCAGGAGGCCCAGCACCAGCAGCAAGATGACAATCCATCCCACAATGAAGTACCACGGCTTGTCGTAACCTTTTCTACCCAGGATATACAGGAATTTCGACATGGATCGGAAGGTCTCCCTCAAAGATATTTAGAAGCCGTGACGGAAATCGGCAAACATGGTGTCTAGATATTGGTCGTCGCTCATGGCATCGGCAGTATGTGCCGGGGGGGCCCCGGGCATGCGCCACATACCCATCGGACTGACGGGTGGATACCGCCTGGACATGCAAAAGCTCCCCCATGGTCTCACGATGGGGGAGCTCGCTTTGTTACTCGCGGATGCCTAGCTTGTCCAGAATGAAGGCGTATTCTTCAGCCTGTTCCTGCAGCCGGGCGAGACGCCCCGAGGATCCGCCGTGTCCCGCCCCCATATGGGTTTTGAGGAGCAGCTGGTTCTGGTCAGTCTTCAGTTCCCGCATGCGGGCTACCCACTTGGCGGGCTCGAAATAGCCCACCCGGGGGTCGTTGAGGCCGGTGTAGACCAGCATGTGGGGGTAGTCCTTGGCTTCGATGTTGTCATAGGGACTATACGACTTCATGTAGGCGTAGTACTCCGGATCGGCGGGGTTGCCCCACTCGTCCCACTCCAAACTGGTCAAAGGGATGGAAGCGTCCAGCATGGTCGTCACCACATCCACAAATGGCACGCCGGGCGCGACCACTTGGAAGAGATCGGGACGCAAGTTGAGAATGGCACCCATGAGCAGTCCGCCGGCACTGCGGCCGCGGGCCGCCATCGTCCCGGGCGCGGTATAGCCGGCGTCGACCAAGTACTGGGCCGCATCGACGAAGTCGGTGAAGGTGTTCTTCTTTTTCATCAGCTTGCCGTCTTGGTACCACGGGTAGCCCATCTCCGAGCCGCCCCGCACGTGGGCGATGACGTAGATGACACCCCGATCCAACAGCGCCAGTCGAGCCGGGTCAAAGGCGGGATCGACATTAATCCCGTATGAGCCATAGCCATAGAGAATCAACGGGGCGGGGGTCTTGTCCAGCGCGTCCTTGCGCGCCACCAGCGACAAGGGGACCTCGACGCCGTCCCGGGCCTTGGCCCAGAGCCGCTGCTCCACGTATTGGGTGGGGTCGTAATGGCGCACCGCATCCTGCCGCAGCAGAGTCAGTTGGCCGCTTGCGAGGTCATAGGCGTAATCGGTTTTGGGGGTGAGAGGCGACTGGTATTGCAGCAGCACCTCTGCGGTCTCGAAATCCAGGTTGGACCGGGGGTAGACCGTATATAGGGGCTCGTCCCAGGTCAGCGTGTGCAAACGCGCGTCCTGGTAGACCCAAATCTGCGTGAGTCCGCCCGAGCGCCCCGACAACACCAAGCCCGCCCGGAAGGGCAGGATGCCTTGCAGATAACGGTTCGCGTCGTACGGGAAGAGGGGCCGCTGCTGGGCGGGATCCGGGTTCTGGTCCGAGACCGCCAGCACGGTGAAGTTCTCGGCCCCGTCATTGGTCAGATTCAAGAACTGACCGTTCCAATGCTCCAGCTCATAGAGCACGCCCGGGCGGCGGGGAGCAAAGAGTCGCCATTCCGCTTCGGCGTTGTCGGATGGGAGATACCGTACTTCACTGGATGTCTTGGCCGACGTAATCAGGAGCACATAGGCGCCGTCGCGCGTCTTGGCCAAATGTTGGGTAAAGGCGATGTCGTCCTCCTGGTGAAGCAGCACATCCTGGGCCTCTCCCAGTTTGTGGCGCCAGAGGCGGTAGGGGCGCTGGCTGTCGTCCACGGTGAGGTAGAACAGGTAACGACTTGTGGCGTCCCAGGCGACGCTGCCGCCGATGAAGACGTTCTCAATGGGAGCATCGACGGGGCGGCCGTCTTTTAGATCTTGGACCAACAGGGTGTAGCGGTCGGTCCCGTCGCGGTTGATGAGATAGGCGACCAAGTCGTGGCTGGGACTGACACGCACGGTGCTGACGTCCAAGAATTCTCCGTCCCGGGCCAAGGCGTTGACATCTAAAATGACTTCTTCCGGAGCGGATTCGAACGCTGCCCGCGCGGCAGCGCGGCGGCGGTAATAGGTCCGGTATTGCTGGCCCGGGTTGATGCGGGAGTAATAGAAAAACGGGCCCTGCTGGGCGGGAATCTCTTCATCAGCTTCGGGAATGTGTTGCAGCATGTCTTCGTACAGGGCATTCTGCAATGGCCGGAGCGGCTTCATATGTTCGTCAAAGTAGGCGTTTTCGGCCTCCAGATAGCGAATCACGGCAGGGTTTTCTTTCTCTCGGAGCCAGTAGTAATCGTCCGATCGCACATCTCCATGGAGCTCATGGGGATGCGGAATGCGTTCAGCTTTTGGTGCTTGCACAGAAGGTCCTCCTTTGGCCAGTCAAATCTCTCGACTGGCCCAAATTATACCGGACCTTCGGTTTCCTCGATATCTAGGATTTGCTTCCACTCCACCAGCACGTACCGCCGCTGACTCAGCACATAGGCTTGGACCCACTGCGGTTCCACCGATATGGGGATGATCACCTCGCTGCGCGGGCGGCTTTCGCCGGGCACGTGATAGGTGAGGTGGACCGGCCGGCTGCCGAACATGGCCTGCTCCATAATGGCTTGGAACTCGTCGGTGTCTGGGCTGCGGGCGGCGTCATGGCCGGGTAGACGAATCGCCCATTCAGGGCGGAGCGGGCGCGCCGCGTCGTTTGTCTTCTTGGGATCGTCGGCTCCTTCGCTGGGCCTGAAGATGTCCGGCAGCATGGGGGCGCCAGCCTTGTCCAAGCGCCGGAGAATCTCTTTGACCCGGCCTGCCGGGATGATGACATCGGTTGGGGACAAGCGCTCAAGGGCATCCGCGCCCAGCAGGGTCTCGAGGTCGCGCGAATCCTCTGGTGTTTGGCTGTGAATCAGGGTGGCCTCCAGGACTCGATGGCGGCCCAAGGCTCGATACCAGTCGCTCAGGTTGACTCGCACATTGTCCGGCAAGGGGTGTCGCGTCAAGGTTGTCAGCGCCTCCATATGCTGGGCGGCATCCAGCTTTTGCCGTACGCCCGCTTTGACGGCGGCTTGGTCTAATCGGTAGATGGAGACCCGGTCAGATTTCACCCGGCTGGCCAGTCGATCAATCTCCCAGCGTTCGTCCAGGGGTACCGCGGGCGGCACCAAAATTTCTCCCGTGGGTTGAACGATGGCGCTCTGGGGATCGGGCTCTTCGAAATGTCCCGAGAGACCGGATTGTGCCCACTGTGTCAACCGACCTTGACTGGGGCCGGTCGCGTCCCAAATGTCGAAGATAACCAGCTCCGCCATGGCTTGGTCAAGCCAGTAGGGGTTTTGTATCGATGCCAGACCGATTTTCGAAAGCCAGGCAGTGGCAGCGGCGATGTTGAGAGTCCGGTCCCGGGGTAAGAGACTTGCTAGTGCGACCCAGGGGAGGATGGGCCACACGTGATGCGACGGGTCGAAGAGGTATTCGCCAAATTCTCGCACGACACCGCGCGGGCCGCTCTGCCAAAAACGCCGGGCCCCTGGGGACACCTGCAGACGATGCGGGTTCTGGTGCATTTCGAACAAGTCGAGACGCTCCATCAGGCTCAGCACGTGACGCACCGTGGCGCCCGCCGACATTCCCCGCCGCTCCCACATCAAGCTTTCCAGTTTGGACAACTGCCGGCGGTAGACTTCGTGCTGGGTTGTGAGCAGCAAAGGCTCCCGCCGCGTGTAGGACAAGATTTGAAAGATATCGTGAATAAGAGGAGACCAAATCGGAGCCGGCGTTTCGGGCCGTTCCTGGCCGGGGCTGGACAGGTGGTCCCATGGGATCTCCCAGAGGTTTTCCAAGAGAGACGGCATAAGCTCCCAGGGCATGATGGCGGTACGGCGGTACGGACCATAGGCGGTTTCAAAGACCCAGCCGCGGCGTCCTAATTCCTCAATACCGGCGGCCAGGCGGCTTTGCCGCGGCGCGCTCCGCCACACGCCGCGTTCCAGCACCCAAGTCTTCAAGGCGTCCAAGGCATCTTGGGAGAGTCGCGCCAACGTCTGGCGAACCCGCTCCGGAGACGTTAGGGCGTGCGCCAAGCTGACCGGATCACGCGCTGTGGCGCCCAGCGTCTCCTGCAGTTGAGCTCGCTCGATATCCGACAGGGATTGGGTGATGGAGATGGCAGACCGCAGGGCCGGATTCATCGCTCCAACTCCCGAAACGGGATCACCGGTGCGATGTGTTCCCGGGGCGACCCGTCCGCATTGGCGTGGGCGATTTCATAGCGATACCCTTGCTCGCACAGGAATAACTGGCGCTTTTGGGCGTATTCCTGCTCCTTGGTGTCCTCGCTGACCAAGCTGTAGAAGGTGGCCTGCGCTCCGTTGCTCTTGGGACGGAGGATGCGTCCCAGCCGCTGCGCCTCTTCCTGGCGGCTGCCAAAGGTGCCACTGATTTGGATGGCGACATTGGCATCGGGAAGGTCGATGGCAAAGTTCCCGACCTTGGAGACCAAAAGGACGGGCAGTTCCCCTTGGCGAAAGGCGCTGTACAGCCGCTCGCGCTCCCGGTTGGGGGTTTTGCCGGTAATGAGCGGAGCGTGGAAATGCTCCGCCATTTTCTCGAGCTGGTCCAAGTACTGCCCGATAATTAGCACGAAGTCGTCCTCATGATGGGCTAACAGTTCTTCCACGACGGGGATTTTGGCGGGATTTTCGGCGGCCAGCCGCACCCTTTCGGCGTCTTCCGCGGCGGCGTAAGCCTCACGCCGCGCCTCGGGCAGTTTGACCCGAATTTCCCGGCAGCTGGCCGTGGCGATCCAGCCTTGCTGCTCCAACACTTTCCAGGGCATGTCAAAGCGTTTCGGCCCGATTAGCGCGAACACGTCTTCAGCCCGCCCATCCTCCCGAATCAGGGTCGCGGTCAGGCCTAGACGGCGCCGCGCCTGCAGGCTGGCCGTGAGGCGGAACATGGGGGCCGGCAGCAAATGCACCTCGTCATAAATGATTAGGCCCCAGGGATGCTGGTCCAAAGCTTCGAAATGGAGGAATCGCTCCCGGGTCCGGTGCGTCAGCATTTGGTAGGTGGTCACGGTCACCGGCCGAATGTCTTTGGTGGCGGCGCTGTACTCCCCGACGTCGCCCGGGGCCAGCGTGGTCTTGTCCAGAATCTCCCGCTGCCATTGGTGCAAGGCGGCCGTGGAGGTGGTGAGGATGAGCGTGTGGGTTTGGGCTGCCTCCATGGCCCCGAGCCCCACCACCGTCTTCCCAGCACCGCAGGGCAGCACCACCACGCCATTGCCCCGGTCAATGCGGCCCTCGCCCCAGAAAGCTCGTACGGCATCGTGCTGGTATTCGCGCATCTGAAAGCGCTGGCCTGAGCCGTCCCGATCCTTTAGAGCCAAGGGCAACGGCGCGCCGGGCTCGTAACCGGCCACGTCGTCGACCGGCCATCCGGCTTTGGCCAGGGCTTGTTTTAAGAGGCCCCGGTATTCGGGGCGAATGCGGTAGCCGGGATGGATCGGGCCATCCAAGTACGGAATGACCGCCTTGGTGCGGCTGACCTGGGTGAGCGCCAGGGCATCGTCGGACGTGAGCCATAACCCATCGCCGTCCGGCGCCAGCACGAGCTTGAGGCGGCCAAAGCGGACTTCTTGGTCGCGCACAAACTGGGCCACCGTCTCCGGGACGGGATAGGCGGCGTAGCGGTTTAGGGCTTCTAAGACATCGTCAGCTTGGAGACCGGCCGACAGGGCGTTCCAGAGCGACAACGCGCTCAACTGGTAGGTGTGCATGTGTTCGGGGCTCTTCAGCAGTTCTGCGAACGAGGCCAGAGCATCCCGTGCGTCCTCATAGAGGGGGTTCTCCACCTCGAGCAGAATGGTCCGGTCACTTTGTACAATCATGGGCAGCCGTGCGATGGGTTGTCCCCCCGATCCTGTCATTGCTTCTATGGTATCAAGTTACCGAGGGGTGTCAAAGTCCCATGCCGGGAACTGGCGGCTTAATGCGGCCAGGGTTTCCTGGTTGGACTTCCGCATGCGGTGCTGATCTCGAATGGGATGAAATTGTTCGGGCCGATCATAGAGAGCGGTGGGAAGGGTTTGCACCGCATGGGGCTGCCAGTCGGCCAGCCACGGGGCGGGAACCGGGGTCTTGTCATCGAGCGGTGCGCCGATGAGTTGCGACCAGAGCAAAGTCCAGACCCGCGGCACCACCGACAAGGTCTGATAGCCGCCTCCGCCGACGGCGATCCATCGCCCGGGCGTGTAATCCTGGATCCAGCGCGCCAAGTCTCCCACAGATTCGGTATAGAAGCGGGTGGTCGCGCACAAGTCGGCCAAGGGGTCCCAATAATGCCCGTCGCATCCATGTTGGGACAACACCAAATCGGGCTGGAAGCGCCGGATGGCCTCGGGAACCACGCGCCGGTACAGGTCCAGCCAGCTGGCATCATCGGTGGCCGGGGCCAGCGGCACATTCAAGGTGGTTCCCCGCCCCGGCCCGGCTCCGGTTTCCGAGACCGCTCCGGTTCCCGGGAATAGGTATTGGCCCGACTCATGCAACGACAGTACAAAGACGTCGGGGTCCTCGTAAAAAGCCTGTTGGACGCCATCGCCATGGTGGGCATCGGTCTCCACATAGAGAATCCGCCAGCCGGTTTCCCGCCTGAGCCAGCGGATGGCCACCACCACGTCGTTGTAGATGCAGAATCCAGAGGCATGGCCATGGCCGGCATGATGCAGGCCGCCGGCCAGATTCAGGGCCCGCCGGGTTCGCCCGTTGGCGACCTCGACTGCCGCTCTTACGGTGCCGCCCACCGCCCAGCGCGCGGCGTCGTGCATGCCGGCAAAGACCGGGTTGTCGTCGGTGCCGAGGCCCAGACGCTCAATCCCATAGGTGGTCCGGCCCGTTTCGCCGAGACGCTGCACTAGGTCCACATAATGGGGCGAGTGGGCCAAGAGCAGATCGTCGATGGTCGCCGGCCGGGGATGCAAAAGGGCAGCAGGCTGAAGAATGCCCAAGGATTGGGCCAAGTCGTGGGTCGCTTCAAGGCGAATCGGGTTGAAGGGGTGGTCGGCATGGAAGCGGTATTGGGTATAGGCTTCGTCATAAATAAAGACAGCATCCATCCGTTCTCCCGCCCCAATCGTCCCTAGAACTGTGAGTCATCCGGCCCTCACGCCACAGCAGTCTCTCGCGCTATAATTTTAGCACGAGACCGAAAAGAGGTGCCGGCATGCGGATTATCCTCCGAGACGGGCGGGCCGCGGAGCTCCGGGAACCGGTCGCCTCAGACCGGGATATGCTGCGCGACTTGTTCCAGCGCGCCTCCCGCGACAGCCTGTACTTTCGCTTCTTTCATATCGTGGCGGAAGTCAAAGAGGCCGAGCTGGAGCGCATGATGCGGGTCCAACCGGGCGAGGCGTATGCCCTGGTGTGCGATGCCGGGGACGCTATTCTGGGCATAGGGAATTATGCCCGGACGGGACCGGATTCGGCCGAGGTCGCGTTCTTCGTCGATGATCGCCTGCAGGGCCGGGGGCTTGGCACCCTCTTGCTGGAGCATTTGGCGGAGCAGGGATGGCGCGAAGGGTTTAAGACTTTCCTGGCCTATGTGCTCAATGAGAACCATCAGATGCAGGGTGTGTTTCGGTCCAGCGGGTTTGCCGTCACTCAGCGCTGGTCGGAGGGAGCCTATGAATTGGCGCTGCCGCTGGGCCAGACCGAGCGCCAGAAGTCGCTGGCGGCGCTGCGCGAAAAGCTGGCCACGGCGGCCTCTCTGCAGCCGTTTTTCCATCCCCGGACGGTGGCCGTGGTGGGAGCCTCCCGGGACGTGGAGCGCTTGGGCCACCAGATGTTGAAACATCTCCTGGACGGGGGATTTCAGGGCACGGTATATCCCGTAAACCGCGAGGCCCAATCCGTTCTGGCCATCCGGGCCTATGCCCGCCTGGCCGATGTGCCGGAACCGGTGGATTTGGCGCTCTTGGTGGTGCCTCCCAAAGAGCTCCTGTCGGTGGTCAATGACGCCATCTACGCCGGTGTCCGGGGCGTCATGATTACCACATCGGGACTGGATCTGTCGCTTCAAGAGACCATTGTCACGAAGCTGCGCCGGGCCGGCATCCGCCTCATCGGCCCCAGCTCCATGGGCCTCGTCAATGCCAATCCGGCCCTGTCGCTAAATGCCAGTCTGGCGGATGTGATGCCGCGCCGTGGGCGGCTGGCGGTGGCCAGCCACTCGGGCGCGTTGGGGGTGGCGCTGATGCGGCACGCCGATGATCTGAATTTGGGCATCTCCAGCTTTGTCAGCTTGGGCGACAAGCCGGATGTATCCGTCAATGACCTGTTGCAGTTTTGGGAGGATGACCCGGACTCGGATGCCATCATGCTGTACATGGAGTCCTTCGGCAATCCCCGCAAATTTTCGCAGATTGCCCGGCGTTTGACCCGGCAAAAGCCCATCTTGGCAGTCAAGAGCGCGCGCACCCGGCGGGCCGGCACAGACGTGGCTTTTAAGCAGGTGGCTTGGGATGCGGCCGACGCGCCGGTGGAGGCGCTGTTCCGCCAGTCCGGCATTATCCGAGCGGATACCCTGGAAGAGCTTTTCGATGTAGCCGCCATCGTCACCACCCAGCCGGTGGTGCGGGGCAATCGGATCGGGCTCGTGACCAATAGTGCGGCCGGCACCCGCATTGCGGAAGACACGGTGTATCGATTGGGCCTGGAACTGGCGTTCAGCATCGATGTGGGATATGAGAATCTGGCGTCCGGTTACCGGACGGCGCTGGAGACGATCCTCTCCCAAGACATCAATGCGCTGGTGATTCTCTATGTGCCGGTGAGTCAGCGGGAGACCGATCAGGTGGTGGCCGCCATTGAAGACACCTTGCGGGAATATCTTCCCCAACGTTCCGAGCCCTTGCCGGTGGCGGCCAATATTATGTTGCAGGAACCCGCCGCCCACCGCTTTCTGCGGGCGGGAGCACGACGCGTGCCGGTCTTTGCATTCCCTGAGACGGCGCTCCGGGCGCTGGCCCGGGTGCGCGACTATGGACAATACTTGGCTCAACCGCTGGGCCGTGAAGTGGACCTGCCGCATAGCGATGCGGGGGCAGCCCGCCAGGTGTTGCGGCAATGGCTGGCCGATCGGGGTTCGGGGACCGTATCCGGCCAGGACTTGATGCCGGTGTGGGACCATATGGGGATTCCGCTCGACTTCGGCGCGGGCGGCCTATTGTCCATCGCCATGATGGGGGACCCGTTATTTGGCCCGATACTCGGGGTTCGCAGCACCGACGGGGAGAGCCGGATTCGGCTGGTTCCCCTTACCGACCAGGATGCCCGGCGGCTGGTGCCTTCCGCCATTCGCACCGGGGAGGCGGAAGACCGGTGGTGCGATGTGCTGCTGCGCCTCTCCCGTCTCATTGACGAGTGCCCGGAGTTGCGCCGATTGGAAGTCAACGGGGTCGACCTGCGGGCCGGACGTTTGGTCGTGGAAGAATGCTCTGTGACGCTGGGCGCGTAACAAACGGCGGTCTCTTTCGTTTTCCGTACGAGGATAGTAAAATGAGTTGACTTAGTGCGCCATAGGCGTGCTAAAAGACGAGGAGGAGACAGATGGCTTTCGTTATTACAGACCCGTGCATTGGCGTCAAAGATGCAACCTGCGTTGAAGTGTGCCCCGTGGATTGCATTCACACCACGGATGATGCCGACCAGTACTACATCGATCCGGAAGTGTGCATTGACTGCGGCGCCTGCCAGCCGGAGTGCCCCGTCAACGCCATTTACGAAGAGGACGAAGTCCCCTCTGAATACCAACTGTCGATTGCCCGGAACGCTGATTTCTTCAAGAAGTAGCCGTGGAAATCGAATTGAAGGAAGCCGCTCGGCCTGAGGATGTCTTGGCCTTTGCGGATGCGGTGCTCGCCGGGGAAGAGAATCTCAACGCCAATCTCGCCAACCTCGCGGCCTTGTTGGGCCAGTACCTGCCCCGCATCAACTGGGTGGGGTTCTACCTGCTGGAGCAGGCGAGCGGGGACTGGGTTCTGGGACCTTTCGCGGGAAAGCCCGCCTGTACCCGGATTGCTCCCGAACGCGGCGTGGTGGGAAAAGCTTTGGAGAGCCGCCAGACCTTGGTGGTGGACAACGTGCTCGAATTCCCGGGCCACATCGCGTGCGATGACGCATCGCGGTCGGAGGTCGTCATCCCGATTATCAGTCAGGATACGGTGGTGGCGGGACTCGATGTGGACAGCCCGGAATTTGACCGCTTTGCGGCCCCGGATGTGGAGCTCCTAGAAGAACTGTGCCGAAGACTCGGCACCCACTGGCAAAGTTTCCATTGGTATTAGAACCGTCGTGATCGCAAGAGCGGCGCCGCCCCAAAAGGACGGCGCCGCTCTTGCTTCGTTGTCTTAGTCGAAGTTGGCCAAGATTTGGTTCCACGTTTCGGAATCCACGTTCCAATTCTGGTGTACGAGCGGTTCCTCCCGAAATCCCGGGACTTGGTCCTCGTAAGGCACGGACTCTTCTTTGTAGATGAGACCGCAGACCAGCTCATCGGTGGCATCCAGCCGCGCCAAAGCCTCGGTTCGGCTGTGCGGGTTGTAGCTGGGATCCTCCTCCAAGTTGGTAAGGCTCTTCTTGTACCAGTCATAGGTGTTGACCTTGTTATAGGTCACACAGGGGGAGATGACGTTGATAAGCGAGAACCCGGGGTGCTCAATGCCTTGTTGGATGAGGCGCGCCAATTGCGGCTGCCAGCTCGAGAACCCTTGCGCCACGAAGGTGGCGCCGGCCGACACGGCCAGCATCAGGGGGTGCACCGGCCGGTCGATGCTGCCTTTGGGCGTGGTTTTGGTCTTAAAGCCGCTTTCGGACGTGGGCGAGGTTTGGCCCTTGGTCAGACCGTACACGTGGTTGTCCATCACGATGTAGGTGACGTTCACATTGCGGCGCAACGCATGCATGAAGTGCCCCATGCCGATAGCGTACGCGTCCCCGTCACCGCCGGCAGCCAGCACTAAGAGGTCGCGGTTGGCGAGCTTCATTCCCATCGCAGCCGGAAGGGTGCGGCCGTGCGTGACGTGGATGTTGTACGAGTTGATATAATTGCCGAGTTTGCCGGAACAGCCGATTCCCGCCACGATGGCTGTGGTGCTGGGTTCAGCCCCCACCGCGACTAAGGCCTTCTGCATGGCGGCCAGTACGCCGAAGTCTCCGCAACCGGGGCACCACCAAGACTTTTCGGCGGTTTTGAAATCTTGCAACGTCGCCATTACTGTGTCACCTCCGCGTAAGTCTCGAGCAGCGGCCGGGCCGCGTCGATGATTTCCGAGGGGAAGAACTGCACCCCGTCATACTTCAAGGTCGTGGATATGCGATTGTCGTCGTAGACGCCGGCAGCGCGCATCAGGAGTCCCACCTGGCTGGTGGCGTTCTGTTCCACCAGGAGCACTTTCTTGGCTTTCTTAAAGGCGTTTTGGAAGTGCTCGACCGGGAATGGGGACAACGTCCGGAGCCAGCTGATGGCCACCCGATGGCCTTCGGCCGCCAGCGCATCTTTGGCTTCCCGCATGGCGCCGACCGTGGCGCCGATGCCGAGCAGCACCAAGTCGGCGTCCTCGGGTCCTTCCCATTTCACACCTTGACGCATGGCGTGAATGCCTTCCAGCTTTTGCAGCCGCTTTTCCATCATCTTGACGCGGTTGGTGGGGTCCTCCGACACTTTGCCGTTAACCTGGTGTTCCACCCCGGTGGCCAGATACTGGCCGCCTAGGCTGCCGGGCAGGGTCCGCGGCGAGACGCCGGTTTCCGTGATTTGATACCGCAGGAACACCTCTTCGCCGAGCTTCTGCAGGTCTTCGCCGCTCAAAATGGGGCCGCGGTCAATCTGGACGGCGGGGCCGTTCAGGTCGGCGCGGTCAATGCTCTGCGACCAGAGCGCGAGTGAGAGGTCGGTCGCGATGATGACCGGGGTCTGCAGAGCGTCGGCGATGTTGAAGGCTTCGTGCCCATCTTCAAACGATTCTTCCAAGGTGCTAGGCGTCAGCACCACGCGGGCACCGTCGCCGTGGCCGCCGATAATCATGGACAACAGGTCGGACTGTTCTTGCTTGGTGGGCATGCCGGTCGACGGGCCGCTCCGCTGGGTGTCTACTACCACCACCGGAATTTCCGCCATCATGGCCAAGCCCAAACCTTCTTGCATCAGGGAAAAGCCGGGGCCTGATGTGGCGGTCATGGATCGGGCACCGGCATAGCCGGCCCCGATGCAGGCGCTCATCGATCCCAGCTCGTCCTCCATCTGCACCACGGTGCCGCCTACCAGGGGGAACCACTTGATGAGGGATTCCATGATGTCGGTGGCGGGGGTGATGGGATAGCCGCACATGATGCGGCAACCGCCGGCAATCGCGCCGAGGGCGATGGCGTCGTTGCCGGTAATGACCAGCCGGTCGCCCGGAACCGGGTTCTCGAGCGTCAGTTGGGAGACTTGGCCGTACTCGTCTTTCACGCGGTTGAAGCCGTCCATGAGGGCGTCCTGGTTGGCTTTCACGATTTCCGGACCTTTACGTCCAAATTTGGATTCAATATATGACAGAAACGGTTCGGCGGGCAGGTTCAGCAGTGCGGCCGATGCGCCGACCGAAACCATGTTGCGCATGACAACGGATCCGTGGGACTTGGCAATTTCGGTCAAAGGCAAGGGAATCAAGGTAGCGCGAATATGCTCGGGCAAAACCGGTTTGAAGGCGCTGTCCGCCAGTATGAGGCCGCCGTTGACCTCATGGCTGTGCTTGTCGATGGTGTCTTGGTTCAGCGCGACCAAAATATCGGTCTTCTCGATGGCCGCCTCAACGCGGCGGTTGGCGATACGTACTTTGTAGGTGGTGTGACCGCCCTTAATGCGGGACGAAAAGTGCTTATACCCGTAAACAAAATAGCCCATGCGATTGGCAACCGTGGCGAGTACGTCTCCTGTGGAGTCGATGCCTTCACCTTGTTCGCCGCCAATCTTCCATGCAATCATGTCTGGAAGGCCTCCTTCTGCAAAACATCGATGAACGTCCCCTTGATATTAATGCAATCCTAGGCGGGATGAAATGGGAAAGATGCAATAATTGCGTCGGAAACAGTCTGGGGGCTGTTTTCCTGGAAAGACCCACCAGGGCGCTCCGCTGGTTCCGCATCGGTAGCATGGAGGAATCGTGCCTGGTGGCCCTCAAGGGACGTCCGAGAGGGAGGATGGCTTTTCAACGGTTGCAAAGGGTCATCCGCGCGAAAGACCAGCCCGGCGGATGATACGACTCGGCAGACGGCGGAATGCTGCACGGCGGGCGGCCACAAGCTGGGTGGCGTGCAGGGTGGTTGCTGTGCGTATTGTGCCCGCGTTCGATGATTCAGGAAAAATTAGGAGGACGTACAATGCGGGCATGCCTGAGCCAGGCGCGGGCGTGGATGGACCGCACCACCTGGCATGGTGGTGCCCCCGCATCGTATATTGATGAGCACTGGGAATTAATTGGCCATGCCAATAAATGGGAATGGCGGCATAGATGCTGCTCGTGCGACCGGCATTCAGGACCCGGCCGGAACCAGTTGCAGGGTTTCCAAATACAGGGGAGACAGATGGCGGATGGCGTTGTGGGCGCGCGTCACAAATTCCGCACTGCGAAGAATCGGGGTGTCTCGGTCGAACGTGAGTCCTACCGTAAATCCGCGGCTCTTCAGAGACGCCTTCTGTACGATTTCCGGCATGTCGGCGTCCGTGAGCGCCGTGATAGGCCTCGGGCCCTGGCCGTGATCATCTTCATAATAATAGATGGGATCCGGGTCGGTGAGGTTGAAGGCCCGGGTGCCTTCGCTTTTCAGGTACTGCAATAGAGCCTTTTTGTCGACATCGCCTTCCGGTTTGACGACGAATCGGACGAATACATAATCCAAGCAGATCCCGACTTCAAAATGGGCATACCGCTTATAGCCCCGTTCCGAACGGGAAAAGGCGACCCAGGTGTCGTCGGGCGGGTTGACGCGGCGGCGGGCATGCGACGCCGTGTGCGGGTACATGGCATGACCCAGAATCCCTTCCAGACGGGGCGCCAAATCGTCGCCCAGCATGGCCAGTTTAGGACGCACCGTGGTTCGCAGGGCGCTCATGCGGTCATGGAATTCGGGAATCAAAAAGACCTCGAAATCTGACTTGGAGAATCCATCAAACTGGTACATGGCTTGTCCTTTCCGTCCAGCGGTCGTATCTTCTCCCGTATGGTATCAAGACTGGCTGGAAATCACAACCTGGCTATAGATACCGAAAGGGATTTCGCGCGGGATTCCCGAATAAAGCTGTGGAGGGGTCTACGTGTTGCATCTCATTCCCGTAATTATTGCGGTGGTCGTGGTCATGGCGTTCCGCGTCCGCCGCAGCATGACCGAGCAGGTGTTCCGCTCGGCTACTGTCTGGACGCGTGTTGTGTTGCTGGGCGTGCTGGCTCTCATCGTGCTGGCATGGGAAATGCGGTCGGTCATCACGTTGGCGGGCGTGGCCGGCGGGCTAATCTTAGGGTTAATTTTGGGCGGATACAGCCTGCAGCACACCACCTTCCACCGCGACAGCGATCCCCCGCGGTATAAGACGAATCCTTATATTGGCGCCGCCGTGGTGACGCTCTTTGCAATCCGTATTCTCTATGATGCCATGGTCGCCCGCGCGCACGCGGGCCATGCGGGTCCGATAAACCCGCTGTCCGATTCGTGGCTCGCCGCCCTGCTCTATTTCTTATTTGTCGCGTATTGGGGGGTCTATTACATCGGACTCTTGCGGACCCTTCGGACCACCGGTCGTCCTTAGCGGAGACCCAGACACCGGCCTAAAAATCCGTCTATCTGTTGCCGGGATGCCCAGCATGTGATAATATCATTGACCTTTTGTTGTCTTTCGGATGGTTCAATCGAGAGGACGGTACTTTGTGCGTGTTTTTGCGGAATTAATGTGGTTCTTCAAGGCGCACCGGCGGCAGTACATCTCCGGGGTGCTCTTCATCATCATGGGTTCGACGATGTCGCTTATTCCGCCCAAGGTTGTCGGTGTGGTGATAAACCACCTGACGACCCACACCATGACGGTGCGGTTTCTATTGGAAGCGTTGGGGCTAATCTTAGCGACGGCGGTCTTGTCGTACGGCACTGGGTACTTGTGGCGGGTACGGGTGTTCGGCGGCTCCATCCAGCTAGCCACGGAACTACGCGACATGCTGTACTCGCACTTCACCAAACTGTCGCCGGAGTTCTACCATCACCACCGCATCGGCGACTTGATGGCGCACGCCACCAACGACGTGCAAGCCATTCAGGAGACAGCCGGCAGCGGGGTGCTGACTTTGGTCGACTCCATCACCATGGGAGCCTTGGTGGTGGCCGCCATGGCCATCACCATCAGTTGGAAGCTGACCCTGATTTGTCTTCTCCCGCTGCCGCTGATGGCATACGCTGTGACGCGCTATGGCCGCATGCTGCACGACCGCTTTATGGTTGCGCAGGAGGCTTTTTCGGACATCAATGACCGGGTGCAGGAGTACGTGTCCGGCATTCGCGTGGTGCGGGCCTTCGGGCAGGAAGCGTGGGAGCGCCGAACCTTTGTGGAGCTGTCCCGGGATGTGGTGCAAAAGAACGTGGCTGTCGCCAAGATTGATGCCTTGTTTGACCCCACCATTTCGGTCATCGTCGGCGTGTCCTACTTCCTCGCGGTGGCGGTTGGCGCGGTGTTTGTGGTCGGCGGGTCGATGAACCTCGGCAACTTGACCAGCTTTACCTTGTATCTCGGCCAGTTGATATGGCCCATGCTGGCTTTCGGGTTTCTGTTCAACACCGTGGAGCGGGGCAGCGCGTCGTGGGATCGCGTCAAGGCGCTGCTCGCCATCAAACCGACCGTCGTCAACCGTCCGGATGCTCTGACGACGGCGCCCTCCGGCGGCATTCGGTTTGACATTGAATCCTTCCGATACCCGGAGAGCGATCGGGCGGTGCTGGCGGACGTTCATTTGCACGTTCCCGCGGGGTCCACTCTCGGGATTGTGGGGCGCACCGGTACGGGAAAGACCACGCTGATGCGGCTTCTCTTGCGGGAGTTTGACCTGACGCGCGGCGATATCAGCATCGGAACCACCTCGATTTATGATGTCGAGTTGGAGGCGCTCCGCAGCGCTATCGCCTATGCTCCGCAGGATGATTTTCTGTTCTCCATGTCGATCCAGGGGAACATCGCCTTTCAGAATCCGGATGCGCCCTTTTCCGAGGTTGAGCGGATGGCCCGATTGGCGGATGTGCACGAAGACATTGTGCGCTTTCAGGAGGGGTACGAGACGTTGGTGGGCGAGCGCGGCGTGACCCTGTCGGGAGGGCAGAAACAGCGGGTCTCCATTGCCCGGGCGCTGCTGCAGGATGCCGAAATTTTGCTTCTCGATGACACCTTGTCGGCGGTGGACGCCCGCACGGAAGCCACAATCCTGAACGCCCTCAAGGAGACGCGGCAGGGACGCACCACGCTCATTGCCACGCACCGGCTCAGCGCGGTTGAGCACGCCGACCAGATTATCGTGCTGGACGACGGACGCATCGCCGAGCGGGGCACGCATGAGGAGCTTCTCCGGCAGGAGGGCCGCTATGCCGAGATGTGGAGCCGCCAGCAGTTGGAAAGTTTGGTTGAGCAGGGAGGTGCCGCGCTGTGAGTTTGGAATTCGTGGATGAGTCGATAGGCCAAAATGAGAAGGGCACCTTGTGGAGGCTTCTGAAGTATTTGGGGCCGCACAAGGGCCGTGTGGCCCTGGCGCTGCTGCTGCTTTTGGGCGCTACCGTGGCCGACGTGCTGCAACCCATTTTGGTCAAAGTGTTTTTGGATCGCTACCTCATCCCCCGGCACTTCCCGGAAACCCAGTTGATTTTGCTGGGCGCCGCCTATCTGCTGCTGGTCATCATGACCGCCGGGCTCAATGTGTTGCAGCTGTTGATGTTTCAGACGTTGGCACTGGACATCATCCAGAGCCTGCGGGTGGAACTGTTTGATAAAGTGCAGACCCTGGCTTTGGAATTCTTTGACCAGACGCCGGTGGGCGTGCTGGTGTCCCGGATTACCAATGACACCCAAGCCATCCTGGATATGTTCATGACGGTGCTCTCCACGTTTGTGCAGAATATCGTGATTGTGATTGGCGTCATGGGCGGTATGTTCGCGCTGGATCCGCGGCTGGCCTTCTACTGCCTCTTTATCTTGCCGGTGATGGGGCTGGTCATGTGGGTATACCAGAAGGTCTCGAGCCCGGTGTTTCGGGTGTCGCGCCAGCGCCTGGCGCTCTTGAACGCCAAGCTCAATGAATCGCTGCAGGGCATGGCGATTATCCAGGCAATGCGCCAAGAGCGGCGCCTGCGGCGTGAATTCGGCGACGTCAACGAGGCCTACCGCAAGGTCCGCTACCGCAACACCCAGATTAACGGGCTGATGCTGCGGCCGTTGGTGGATGTAATCTTCATGTTCTCCCTGATTGTGGTGCTGGGCTTCTATGGCACGCAGTCGTTCTTCCATGCCATCAACATCGGGATCCTATACGCCTTCGTGACCTATTTAAGCCGATTCTTCGAGCCTTTTAACAACATGATGGACCGGTTGAACTTCTTCCAGCAGGCCATGGTGTCGGCGGAGCGGGTATTCCGGATTCTGGATAACCCCTCCCGGCGCCCGGAACCGGAAGGCGCGGATCGGCCGGCTATCACCCGGGGCGAAGTGCGCTTTGACGATGTGTCCTTTTCCTATGACGGCGAAACCGATGTGTTAAAGCATTTGAGTTTTGTCGCCAAACCCGGCCAAACGGTGGCCCTGGTGGGACACACGGGCAGCGGCAAGAGCACCACCATCAACCTCCTGATGCGGTTTTACCCTGTCGAACGGGGCCGGATTACGATTGATGGCCACGATCTGAAGAGCTTCTCGGAAGACGAGATCCGCTCCAAGATGGGGCTGGTGCTGCAGGAGCCGTTCCTGTTTGTCGGGGACATTGCGTCGAACGTCCGGTTGGGGAACGAAGAACTGGACGATGAGGCGGTTCAAGAAGCAGCCCAGTTCGTGCAGGCAGACCAGTTTATCGACCATCTGCCGGACGGATACCATGCCCCGATTGGCGAGCGCGGCGCTACCTTGTCGACCGGCCAGCGGCAACTCTTGTCCTTTGCCCGCACCGTCGTCCGCCAGCCCACCATTCTGGTGCTCGACGAGGCCACGGCCAGCGTCGACACCGAAACCGAGGACCTGATCCAGGACTCGCTTAGAAAGATGCGCCATGGACGCACTACCATTGCCATCGCGCACCGGCTCTCCACCATTCAGGATGCCGACCTGATCTTGGTCTTGCATCACGGCGAGGTGGTGGAGCGCGGCACCCATCAGGAGCTCTTGGCGAAACGCGGGCTGTACCACAAGATGTATTTGCTGCAGGGCGGTCTGAAGGAATCGGCGGTCGGACAATAAAAGAGGCGGGGGCAACCCCGCCTCTTTCAGTCTTCTGGGAAGTTCAGGACATCGACATCATCTTTCAAAATGGCTTCCACCATGGTGCTCATATCCAGCGGCTTATCCAACCGGTCATCGATGGTAATGGTGGTTACCACCCGGTCTACGCCGCTGTAGAAGGGCGATTGGTGCATGGCCTCCACAACGGGCAGGATGTCGTCCAATTCGCCTTCCAGCAGTGTGGACGTTGGTGTCAGCACACTTTCCACGCCAATGGCGGCTGCGGCAATCTCGAAACAGTCTTCGATATAGCTGGAGATGCTGGCTTCATCGGTTCCGATGGGCAGTACCTTCACTTCGACGACTGACATAGATCGGCCTCCCCTTCTGAAGAGTG
>JAJZBJ010000024.1 GCA_021798975.1 Bacillota bacterium
CCGCCTGCCGTTCCTCACCGAGCCGGTACCGATCGACGGCCTATGTCCCGAATCTCTGGACTGCCAGGTGGTGAAATCCTGCGAATAGCAGAGCATGCGAGAGAAAATCGCTTAATGGGGAGGGATCCAGCCTCACGCCACGTGGATACCTGATCCCAGAGCGCTGGGTTGTCGATGATGGGCTGGCGCTCGGAGATTTCCAGCACAATGCGATGAACGAGGATGTCGGGATGTCTTGGGGCAGCCGGCATATCCGGGACCATTGCGTCGATGTTGACGAACAGTCGCTGATCGGAAGGCAAGTCGGACAACCGTTGAATCGCCAAGCGGCGTGCATTGGCCTCGAGAATGACCTGATGTCCTAGACGTGCTGCGGCGGCGAAGAGTGCGCCTGGGGACTCCCACGGGGTTCCTTGCGGCCCTCGCAACAAAGCTTCATGCGCTACGATGCGCCCGGTGTCGGTATCGACGATTGGTTGTAAGGCACTCCAGAGTTGTTCGCCCATGGTGTCACCACGTGAGTTATGTCGTTCTGTGACGATTTCGACGGCAATATGGGCACTCCTCTTTTGTGACGCCACAAATTGCTGGGCTGTCGTTTTAACCAGGCGCTTACCCGGTTGCACGACAGTTAGACCGTGGTATACTACAGATAAGAGTGCAGCCTCTCCCTGTCTGCGCCCGTCGCGATCCCGCGACGTAAGGCGCCCCGGCCCGCCGGGGTAACGCAAGGACCCACAGGTGATCGCTGCCCATTTTTTATTCCCGCACCGTGATAGCCCCCATGTGAAACATGATCGGCGTGATGATGCCCATCCGGCCTTCGTTGGGATCGCCGGCCAACGAGCGCCGCACGGTCCCTGCTACTAAGTCCGCCAGTTGGAGTGGCTTGTCCTGTTCGGAATTGCCAAACCGTACCGACCCCGTAAAACGCCCGGCATGCAGAGTTTGGAGCGTGGCGGCGAGCGTGCGCCCTTGTTGGAATTCATCGCATACCGCGACGACCTCCGTCACGTCGGGCGGAATGGCCCACAGGATGGCCTCAAACGCGGCGCGATACACGGCGAGGAGGCGCGGCATGGATAGCGCATGCTGGCGTTGTTCGGCTGGAGTCTTGGCGTAATAGGCCACGAGCAGGTGCACGTTGCCACGGGGTGCCGGACGGCGTCCCTTCCGCCGCGGCACTACGGCCAGGAGTTCCAAAGAGCGTGTGAGTAGCCGTGGACTGGCTCGGTACAGCGTGGATTCGTGGAATTCCGGCACCGGAATATGCCAGCGCCGAGCGGCTGAACGCATGTCTCCGACGATGTTCTGGAGCGTCAGCAGGTCCGGAGCCGCGACGGCCGCTAAGACAAAGTGCTGCGGATCCTGCGACTCATCGAGATACACTACCACACGCTCAGCCCCTTTCTTTGATCGTCTTCGACACCTAGGCAGTTAGTTCCTGCGGTGGTACCGATTCCATAATACAGAAAACCAAAATACAGAAATACAGGGACAGGGATATACAGGTAACCAGAAATGCAGGTATACTCGCGGCATAAGGAGGTGGCGCCACGTGGCGCGTGTGGTAACGATTGCAATGAACAAAGGGGGTACCGGCAAGACGGTCTCAACCGTGTCGTTAGCCGCAATTGCGGCTAAGCAGGGATGGCGCACGTTGATTGTGGACGCGGATCATCAGGGCAATGCGTTGATGTCGTTCGGCGACACGACCGATACTCTGTCGCAGACCATCTTCGAAGTGTTGATTGGACAAGCCCCGGCGGCGGCCGCTATCCGACCGCTCACGGAGAACTTGGATATTCTGCCGGCGGATGACCAGCTGGCCCTCATCGACTTTGAGGTACTGGGGGCCCAGCCGGGCCAGTATCCCGAGCCCTTCCGGCTGTTGCAACGAGCGTTGGCCCCGGTGCTGCCGCAGTATGACTACATTTTTGTAGATTCGCCGCCATCGCTCGGTCTCATGACGGGGAACGCGCTCATTGCGGCCGATGCGGTAATCGTGCCCGTGCAGACGGAGCATTTCGCGCTCCGTGGGCTGATCAAGGTGTTAGACGCGATTGAGGACATCCGCCAGCGCGAACATCCGCACCTCGAAATCCTCGGCATTCTGCCCACGATGGTGGATTCCCGGACGACGCTGGCCAGCGAGGTGATGCAGGAGATCCGCCGGTTCTACCAAGCGAAAGGCATCCGCGTCTTTGAATCGGTGATTCCGCGCAGTGTGCGCTTCGCCGCAGCCCCGGCCTATCAAGGCAAGCCGGCCGTGTTGGTGGACACCCATAATCCGTTGGTGAAGGCGTATTACGATTTGTTTGAGGAGGCGTTTGGCCATGTCACGGCGCACGACTAGCTTGGGCGGCATGTTGGACCGCATGAGTGGGAATGCAGGAATACAGGAACCTGTACAGGAAACCAGAAACCCAGTGCCGCCCGCGGCGAGCCCGCAGCCCTCGGGGGGGATCAAGAAGGTCACCTTCGACTTTCCTGCCGACTTTGCCCGGGAACTCAAAATGCAATGTGCGGCGGAGGGAATTACTATGCGGGACTACGTGTTGCGGGCTATTCGTCAGTATCAAACCACAGTGGCTACTGCCGACGCGCCCCACAATTCCTCGAGTGGTCGCTGAACGTTGAGCCTGTCGCATATGGTGCTGCCGGCGGGCGGATTGTCCCATTTGCGAACCCTCGGCGCCTTCCGCAACGAAATCGCAAGCACCGCAGTATGCCGCAACAGCGCGGTAGACCTCGCCCCGCTTCCAAACCAGAGCGTTGGGACGACTGGCACCACCGTCGCTGGCCCGGGGGTAATACTCCCGAGGTTAAAATCGTTCGTTTGGAAGAGGATGTCATGTTAGGTGGAGGTGTTTATCACGATACAGGGGCGTTATCCGGATAACCTGAGTTCCAAGGCCGCCATCGGCATTGTTGGGGACTATAATCCGCATTATGCTGTCCATCAGTTCACGAATGCTGCGTTTTCCGACATACCAGAGGCCCTAGAATTCGAATGGATTCCCACGGATGCGATCTCCGAGGCAGGAGTTGATCGTCTATCCGTCTATTCGGGGCTGTTGATTGCCCCCGGTAGTCCCTATCGCAGTATGGATGGTGCTCTGAGCGCGATTCGATTTGCCCGCGAACGCGGCGTCCCGCTACTCGGCACCTGAGGGGGATTTCAGCACATGGTCGTTGACTATGTACGCCATGTTCTCCGGGTTGAGGACGCTGATCATGGAGAATCTAGTCCCAACGCCCCACACCTGGCGATTACGGCTCTTGCGTGCTCCTTGGTGGGGCAAGAACATCCAGTTCGCCTCGTGCCGGGTTCGCGAGCTGAGGACCTCTACGGTGGTACAAGCCCTGTCGAGTCCTATTATTGTAATTACGGGTTGAATCCAGAGTACCGGGACCGACTCCATGCGGCAGGATTCCATGTGAGTGGTGTCGACGCTGACGGAGAGCCACGGATCATGGAACTGTCCAATCATCCGTTTTATATTGGCACGCTATTTGTGCCGCAGGCTCGCTCATCACGGGCGCATCCACATCCCATTATTCAAGGGTTTATTACCGCTGCAAAGGCCCACTTTACCAAGACCTAACTGGCGCTGGGATTTCGAAATCGTGGAAAAACAGATACCGTTCAGAGAAGGGGTTCCCCAAGTGGGCACCCCTTTTGGCTGTTCACGATGTCTTTTGTACAGTCCTTTTCCCAAATACCCGCTGCCAGAAGGATTGCGGTTGACTGCGCTCCTCCATCAGTCTGCGCATTGCGGCCACCAATGCTTGATCGCGTTCCTCTGCCCGCTGTTCCCGGGTTTCGTCGCGCGCGGCCAGTTGGCGCCTTAATTCAGCGACTTCTTGCGTCAAGGTTTCGATCGCGGCCGATTGATGTCCTATCGCCTCATACTGTTGCCGTAAGACCACCGCCAACTGCTCGCTGAGTTGCAGAGAGGGCTGCTGCTGCGCTACTGCGTCCTGCTGCTGCGATTCGCGGTCCGATGGCATCGCACGAGGAAACATGCGGCTTAGAGCCGACTCGACATCGCTTGCGGTTCCGTTGCTCCGCAACGTCTCCGCAATCACGCGGAAGACCTCCAGCGCTTCCGGCCGATACCGGCGTTGGCGACCTTCTCCCACGATGGGCAAAAAGGCTTCAAATCGGTCCCGATAGTATCGGATGGTGCTTTCGGGCAAGTCCAACTGGCGAGCAATGTCGGCGTTCGTCAGTACGTGGGCCATGGTCCCTCCCCCTTTGTCCCATGCGATTCTCGACGTGGTTGCGGTTTTCCTGCTGCGGATTACTGCGATCAAGAACGAATTGAGGAATTGTGGGGCATTGAGAGACATGCGGAGAGAATTTCCATCGTCGGAAAATAAAGGGTGGACAGGCTCGCAAATCCAGGCGTATGATCCGATCAAAGTTCGTGGAGCGCAAAGAAATAGAGCGGTGCTTGCAACACCGCCCCGGCTCCTCGGCAGAGTCTCCGTCCAGACCCATGCCGCCTCCGCGCCTTAGGCATACGCTAGCACAGACTAGCCACCAAGGGCAAGAGGCCACCCGGATAAACGGCAAAAAATGGATCGTCTGGCGCGAAGACTCGCGGCAGATTTTTTTGTGCGCAAACACAGAGAAACGGCGCCAATGCTCCCCAGCACACGCCGTCTCTCGAAAGGAAATGATTCTATTGTCCAAGGCCCTCAAGAGGGGACCCTGTCCCTTGGCGCCTTTAACGGAGGTGCCACAGTGGAACCGATTGTAGCAAATGCGACCTCCGCACGCAAGCAGGGGATGTTGGTGACGCCCGAAGACCATGCGGCGGTCTTGCATCCCTACGTGGCCGGCAATATGGGCCTCATCACGATTGCACAGCGCGATCTGAACCGCTGGCACGAACAACGCGTGCCGATCAAGGAATTATCCTATGCCGTTCGAGCCCTAGCCGGAGCCCCAGCGAGTTACCTGTCGCAGCATCGCTTTCGCGGGCCGCGCCGGATTGCGCACTTGTGGCAGCTGGGGGCACTCTGGGCGGACTTAGACTATCACAAGGTGCCGGAATGGCAGGGGAAGGACCCGCGGTGGGTATTTGAGGCCGCCTTAGACCTGCTGGCGGACGCGCGGATTCCTAAGCCCACGTTCGCCGTCGCGACTGGCCGAGGGCTGGCCCTCGTCTGGACCCACCATGCGGCGCCGCGCGGCGCGTTACCCCGCTGGAATGCCTGTCAACGCGTGCTCTATCAAACCCTGAGGCCTCTGGGAGCAGACCGGGCCGCGCTCGATGCCGCGCGTGTCTTGCGCATCGTCGGGAGCGTGCATGAGCGCTCAGGACAGACGGTGGCCGCGATATCTCCGGTGGGGCACACGTGGGACTTTGATGTGCTGGCGGATGAAATCTTACCCCTGACGCGCGGAGAACTATTGGATCTCCGTGTCCAGCGCGCTACCAGACGCGCCAGAACGCCCCGAGACGGCGATAAATCTCCCCGGCCGGCATTCACGGCCGCCTCGTTGTGGGAAGGCCGCCTCACGGACCTCCAAACGCTTCTGGATCTTCGGTGGTGGGGTGAACTGCCGGCAGGGCAGCGGGATACGTGGCTCTTTCTGGCTATCACGGCCATGAGTTGGTTGGCGGAGCCTAAGGTTCTCCAGCGTGAGGCGTGGGCGTTGGCCAAGCAGGCTGGCGGATGGGATGAACGGGAAGCCTCGGTTCGTCTTCAGGCCATCTTCCAGCGCGCGCAGAAAGCCGCTCAGGGGCAAGAAATCGAGTGGCGGGGTCAACTCATCGATCCGCGCTATCGCTTCCGCAATCAGACCATGATTGAGTGGTTGGGGATCACGCCCGAAGAACAGCGCCACATGCGCGTCCTCATCGGGGCAGATGAAGCACGCCGGCGCGAACGCGAACAACGGCGCCAGCAGCGGCGAGAGGAAGGCATGCAGTCGCGTGACGCATATCTCGCGCAGGTTGCTGCGACCGATAAGCGTGAGCAAGCGTTGGCGCTAAAGGCGAAGGGCATGGCGACGGCGGCGATTGCCCGCGAGCTGGGTGTGTCGCGAACGCGTGTTCAACAGTACCTCAAGGATGGGTGCAAGGGGTCTGTCGCTTTGTATGGTGGTAATACCTCCGGAGGGACGTCCGGGACTGGTTGACCCGGGCGTCTCGAGGACCCGCGCGTGGTTTTCCCTGGGGTGCAAGGGGTCTGTCGCTTTGTAGCCTAGCCTCTGCTCCCTTGCCCTTGGGTCTTCTGTGAAGGTTGGCACCGAGACGTCGAACGAGCGCGTAATCGCGTACCGGGCCCAGTACAGCAAGCCCGCAGCAGTTACGTCCAACAAGCGGCGGAACGGCGTGCAGAAGCCCGGACCCTCCGCTCTCAAGGCGACTCATTGCGGCAGCTTGGGCAAGCGCTGGGAGTGAGCGCAGAAGCGGTTCGGAAGATGCTAGCCTATGTTGAGTCGTAGGGTGTCAACAGTCCGTGCGGTTGTATGGGTGGACATAGTCCTCCGCAGGGGGGGTCGTGGACTGGTTGACCACGGCCTCCCGAGGATTCTCCTTTCGTTTCTCTTTATCTTCAGGGCGGGCTTGGCTGTGTCTCCGAAATTTTTCTCTCCTTTGTCGATTTTCCTTCCCGTTTTCTGACAACTCCTGGACGCGTTGTCCCTCGGGGTTTTGGTGCGTTCCCTGTTGCATGGTAGTGCGTCATTGTAGCAAAGTATTGGGCTGACTAGGGGCTTCAAAGCGTTGCCTGGTAAGGGCTAGCGAATTCGGTCTTATTCTTCTACTAACAGCCCCAAAAATGTTCTAGGGTTGGGCCAGAGGTGGGGAAAATGGCGTCATCACGACGATTTCAGCCCTTATTTACCGGTCATTCGGAGTCCGTACCAGAGGCAACCGAACGGAGGACGCTGAATCAGGCTTTGCGGGATGCAGAAATGAAGCGGTTACGGCGTTCGAAGTATGGGGAGTTTGATCTGGCTTTAGTGCGGGCGCTGGGCTTACAGTTCCGGTATTTGCGGCGGGACCAGGCGGAATTGTTTTTCCCCGGGTTATCTTCTGAGGCGATTGGACGTCGATTGGGGCACTTGTGGCGTGCTCAATGGATTAATCGGGAATCGCAGGCGGGGACCGGCTTAAAGCACCCGCCCCAGGTGTACACGATCGGGGAGTTAGGGGCGGATTGGTTGCGGCGGTCGTTGCGTACGCCCCCGCGGTGGCCAGTGCGTGCCCAATGGGCAGGGGAGTTGGATGTCCGTCAACCGCATTGGTTGGGGATTGCGGATGTATGGGCGCAGTTAGTGCGGTTTACGCAGGAAGTACCGGGCCTGCGGTTGGCGCAGTTTGATACCGAGTTGGACTATAAGTGGCGTCGGGGTGATGGGTGGACGAGCTTTAAGCCGGACTTTATCTTCCAGCTGGTCTGGGGGCCGACGATTGATGACGTTCTCGTGGGGATTGGGGAGTTTGACCGGGGGACGGAGCCGCTGACGCGCTGGCAAGTCAATAAAATTGAAAATGCTCGGCATTTTGCTGGGAGCGATAAGTGGCCGTTCCCGAACGGGCGGGTCGATTACTGGGTTTTTGCTCCGGATGTGCAGCGGCTTGAAGGCATTGCTGGTCCGAAGCGCCACAACTTGATTTTGGGGCCATTTGGTAGTTATAGCGGGTGGGTCCTTGTCCCCTGGGAGGCGTGGTTGGAGACGGGGATGTGGAGTATGCGGCAGTGGATGATGCACCATCCGCAAAGCGCTGCGGAGGGTAACCGTTGGAATGCGTTCGCGGCCTTCGTCGCCCATAACAGAACAGGGCGTCAGTAGTTGCGGAACGGATTACAGAACGGGCATCCGCGATTACAGAACGTGCGATCGGAATTACGGAACGGTTCCAAATCCTCACGGTTGTGCGATTTGTAGGGCCGACTATAAGAAAAGGAGTGGGACGGGATTATGGGGATCGGTGGAGCAGAGAAACAGTTGGCGGAATGGAAAAGTCGAGGAGAGTGGACAGAGCGGGACGCAGCGATTTGTCGGTTGTTGAGCCAGTGGCCGTTGGGGACGACGAGTCAAATTGCGTGGGTGTTGTTTCATAGCGCGAGTGGGCTGGTGTTGGCGAGACGGGCGATGCGACGATTGCAGCGGATGGGCGTGGTAGAGCGGCAACGGTTGGCGTTACGGGTGGGCCGGCCGGAAGATGTGTATCGGGTGATTCCCGAATGGGCGCAAGCCTTGGGATTGCCTGTGCAAGCTCCCTTGGAGGGGGACTTGGCGCGGCATTGGATGCTGGCGGACGTGTTGGCGGACAGCTTGTGGCGCAAGGCCTCCGTAGTGGTAGCTCCGGCGGGCGACTCGCGTGCGGATTGGGTGGTTCGGCGCGACTTCTTTGATGAAGATTTTCCCGAAATGAATTTTTTGGTTGGGCACGAGCATGAATATGTTTTTTTGATTGACAGCCAGGACGATTTCGATCGGATGATGGCTGCTGCTCGAGCCTTTGAGCACCGTATGGCGCTCCATCCGAGATGGGGGATTCGCTGGTATCCGCCATGCAAAGATCTAGAGAAGATGGAGAAGAAGGCACAGCGTGATTTTGTGTGTGCGTCGCGCTTTACTGGGCTGGACGTGAGTTTGAGTGTCGAAACAATGGGGCTTAAACCCGCGGGCCACGAGAGCCAGTGGGAAAACCAATTGTGGGAGACGATGCCGGAACACTGGGCGGACGTTCACTGGGCTCCTCGAATTTGGCCCTATCATCCGGTACGTATTCCGCTGACGTACTGGAGCGCGTAGCACCGCGTCAAGCATGGTGCTTGTGCTGCAGAGTTGTGGTTGATGATAGCCTCTCGCTGCCGCGAGCGGCTGTGTCGGAGGGTTTTTAGCTCCATGGGGTGTAGCACCCCGCTGTTTGCGGGCTGCTGAGCGCTGGGTATCTCATGAAGGAGGTATCCCGGCCGGGATCGGCGGCATCGGCGAATGTATTGGCATCTGTCGTTGCAAGGGGGGTATTGTTCGCAGGCCTGTGTGAATCGGGCGCTCCAGAAACCGTGGTTGCACCGCCTAGCGGACCAGATTCCGCAGCCGTGGATTGACGCGTTGCTTGAGCGGGATCGCATTGCTGGCACCTATGGGATGGACTAGGTTGAGAGCGTTTTGGAGGTGCGCAAAAATGTCCCCGTTTGCAGCCAGCGTACCCCCCCTCAATGGCGCAATGCATTTGCGTTGAAATGCGACACTGCTGCGAATGATCGGAATCCCGCACGGCACCTTGTGTTCCGTGATTTGAAATACTGGGATTAAGGCGTAAATTCCGCAGCACGGAATGTGACACTGGATATTCTCGGCATTTGCAGGCTGCGTGCCTGTCGCATTAGGTCAAAAAATCCCGCAAAAATCTTCCTCGGATGGTAGGATTTTGGCTGTCGGTGTCGAAATATTGGATTAGGACGCAAACGAAAATGCGCCCACCAGGTGGATTGGAGCCCGACTGGTGAGCGGCATAGACAACTTTATCATGCTATGGCTGTACTCGTCTATGATCGCCTCTTACGGACTCCTCCCAACTCAAGGGAGGGTTTTTTGATGTCTTACCAAATTTCTGCTTTAGACGCTTACCCGATGATTGGGTGCCTTTTGGAGCTTCAAATCGGGAGGGCTCGCTGATGGCACCTACCCTGCAATCGGTGTGGGACAGCATTTTCCAGCACCATATGGAATTTTGCGATCAGCGGTTTGCGCTGACGCCGGATAGCGGTCAGCCTCTCGCGGAACTGGCCGACGCGATTGATGTCCTGGTGCAACAGGCACACCACTTTATGAACGAGGCACGGGCACAACTGGCCTCATGGATTCAGAACCCGCCCTCCGATGTGTACGGCGCGTTTGTGTTGCGGCAAGCCCAGACTACGTTGGATACGCTCCGGGGATACGTGGCTGAATGGTCCGCGCAGGCGCAGTGGTATCGCGACGGGTTCGACCGTTGGCGGCCAGACGTAGCTACATTATCGCCAGAACCGGTGCAACCGCCATTTCTGGGCGATGTGCAAGGGGCCAAGCAGGGATCTCGCCCGTCCCGAGAGGAGGTACTCGACCACGCGTACGCGTTTTTCCAGTCCCGCGTGGATGCCCTCCCAAAGCAGATCGCCTTCACCAGGGCGCGTTTGGAGCGCTTTCGAGCGGAGTATCAAGCCGGGCCCGTCGTGGACTTCCAGGGGGCGGCGGCAAACCGACAGCTTATTAAAACGCTGGAAGATACGTTGCAGATTCAGCAGGAGAGTCTGAAGGATGCCCGCCAGGTGTTGCGTGACCGCATCGCGGATCAGCAGACAGCGCGGGCAATGGCGCATCTGCCCAACCGTCGACGGGAACTGGATTCGGGATGGCACGTCATTCGGGCGGTGCGGGAAGGAGGGCGGTCTGGATGTCTGAGCGAGACGCACTGACGGTGTTGCCACCCACAGAGTTAGCCGCCGAGCGCCATGCCCGCGCCGAGCGGGTCCGCCAGAAAATGCATTCCCTCTTAAACGGGGAGTTAGACGGCTGGCTCTTCGCGGGGACCACGTTGGATCCCCAGTATCGCGCCGAATCGTCGCCGCTGAAGGTGATACGGAGTCGTAATCAGGCGGGAACACATTTCAAGAAGGATCGGTGATAACGATGGATACCCATGGCTCTGATTTTGAAGATATGGCCGTTACCGAACACCCAGACGGAAGTTGGAGTTTTGTGAGTGAGGAGGGCATCACGGTGACGGTGAACCGGCATCTCACGCCAGCGGAAAAAGAGCGGCTGACGTTGCGCCTGATCGACAGCCAGATTGCCGCGGCGGTGGCGCAAATCCGGGCCGAACAGCGAGGAACCCCGACTGCGGATGACCCGGGAGGTGTTAATGGACATTGAACGATAAAAACCCACAAGAAGCTGGTACACCGGATGACGAGATGCTTGACGTTCGTGCGCTCATCCAGTGGGCGTTGCGTGTTGTAAGGCGCCAGATGGCAGACGATCGCGTTAAACATCCGGAAATGACGGACGAGGAATTCCACGAATGGTACGCTGCGGAGCAGAACAAGCAGTATCCGTCGAACGCCGAATGATGCTCGCTTTCCTGAGACAGGATGAGGGCAAAATTCCCGTGAAGGAGGCCACCCATGACAGGCTACCAAGCCTTAAGGCGACTCATTGACGAGGTGGTTCGCGAACAACTTGCCAGGGAACGCGCCCAACTTACGGATGACGAGCGCCCTGATGCGGGACGTATATCGGAGCCAGAATAGACATCACCGAAGAGCAACAGCGGGTCGCTGAGCGAACCAACCGGGTATGGTAGTTATCCAGGCGGAACCTTCGCTCAGGGCCTTTATTTTGCGCATGCACGTTTGTGGGTGCAAGCCGTCTCTAATCGCTTGTGATAAGATGGCTTCGTATGCAGGGATGAATAAAGTCGACCTATCGTGAATAAGCTCCCCATCGAATGGGAGGTAATCAATGAATCGCCGAATGTGGTATGGATTCGTTGCGGGATTACTGCTGATGACTGCGGTTGGATGTGGTCCGAGTGCGCCGGCCACGAATCACGCGGCCCCCTCCATCAAAGCGCCATCTAACCCCTTTTCCGGTCTCAGCGCTGCATCCCTTGTCGAGTTGAAACGCGATATCACGGCCACACAACACGACACCGCCGTCATGGTCACCAATCAAAGCCTCTACTGGCAAGATGGCATGACAACCCAGACTCCCACCGTGCAAGCTCAAGAGACACAGTACAGTGCGATATACAATCAAGCGAGTGTCTTGGTTCCGACGAATGCACGACTAGTGCTCGCGGATTTATCCGGGTTGACTGCCGTTCATCAGCGCCGACTACATTATCTCGTGCCCGTCTTGAATAATGTCATTGCCGAAACACGGCAATTTGTAGCGACAGCCATGACGCCGTGGCAAGGGCCCGGCGCCCCTCCGGGCATTACCAAGGTCAAATTAACCGCCGAATTCAAAGCAGAGGATAAGGTCTTGATGAAGGATGAAGGCGTTCTTGAGAAAGCGGAGTTCAATATCCTCGAGGTGCTTCCGCATTAAGGCGCTGTTAGAGCGGGGAGTATAGTCCTCTCCCCACTCCAAGAGACGCGCATTACGGCCTCCAACTGAAGTTCCCGCGCCGCTTGACCTGCGACACGATCTCTTGCGCCACGATGCGTCCCAACTGTTGCGGGTCGTTGGTCATGGCTTGCACCGTCACGTTGATGATGGGCGCGCTGCCTGCACCGCCTGCGCCCTCGGTCCCGGTCATCGGCAAGATATACTCGGGGCCCGCCTCGCCAAAGAGGTACTGTTGGCCGGAGGAGAGGCCCAGACCCGCAATCGTCTCGCTGATGAGGCCGCCCGCGGCATAGCCTTTGTAATTCCCGGTCAAGAGGCCACTCGCTTTTTCCATCCCGCCGATGCCGCCATAGCGTGACTGAATGTAGCGAATCGACGCGACGAGGTTGTCGATGGGGTTCAGGATGTTGTTCATCCCCGGCTTCATGTAGGCTTGGAAGGTGCTCATGAGCATCTGCGCGATGCCCGTGGCATGCTCGCCGCCTGCCTTCATGATCTGCCCCGTGGTCGGATTGATGCCGAGCGGATTCACCGCATTGGGATTGCCGCCGGACTCATGCGCCACCATGGCGGTCAACCCCGTGAGCCATTGGCCGCCGCCCACCCCCGCGTCTTTCATCGCGCTCTGGATCCAGCTCGTCACATTGCCGGGCAGGCTGACCTTTTGCGAGGTCGGCGTTTGCCCATTGCCGAAGAGGCTCTGGCTGATGGTCTGCCCGACGCTCTTCACCGTGTTGGACACCCAGTTGCCGATGCTGGACCCCACGTTGCGGATCATGTTGCCGGCCGCGCTCACCATGGATTGCACCGTGGAGACCATGCTGCCTACCCATTGCGCGACGCTTTGGGTCCATTGATCAATCACCGAGCCCGTATTTTGAGCCCATACCTGCAAGTGTTGCCATGCGGTCTGCCCCCATTGTTTGATGGTCGCGTTGGCGTCTTTGCTCCATGTAATGAGGCTCGTAGTTGTTTGCGACACCCAATGTCCGAGGCTCTTGAAGGTGGTTGCCGCCCATTTGGTGAAGTCCTCGCTGGTTTTGCTCATCCAATCGCCAAGGCTCTTTATCGTATCGCCCGACCATTTCTTGAAGTCCCCGGTGGTTGTGCTGATCCAGTTGCCTAAGTTCTTTAGCGTGCCTCCCGCCCATTTGGTGAAGTCGCCACTCGTCTTGGTCGTCCAATTGCCGATATTGCTGGATGTTTGGCTAACCCAATGCGAAAAGTCCGCCCCCATTTTCCCGAGCCATGCGGTGACCTGTTTCCAATGGGTGATTAGTTCGTAAATCCCGACACCCACCGCAGTGAGCGCAGCTACGATGAGCATAATGGGCCAACTGATGGCATCGAACGCCGTCAGCAGGACGCCACCGACGACGTCGCCTACGGTAGTCAGGATGCCGCCAAGATCACTGAAAGCACCCGCTACCGTGTCTAAAGCGCCGGAGGCAAAATCGCCGAGGGTTCCGCCGAGCTTCGAGATGCTTCCCCACGTGAGCGCCGCGGATGCGCGGAGTTTGCCGAAGGCTGTAGCGGCGGCCGTAATCAGTCCGCCTAAGCCCAAACTTTCGAGAAGACCACCCCCAGCGGCTCCCGCCGCACCCGCTTCGCCGTCCGCGGCACCGGCAGCCACGCCAGCGGCAGGAGCTCCTGCCAGATTGACGACCCCAGCATTGACGTTCATGGCTGGCACGACCTTGCCAAAGAGCAGTTTGGCCACATTAATCGCCGCAAACGAGGCGGCAACGCCCGTGAGCAAACGGCCGATCCGCTGTAGTTCACTGCCTCCGCTCGTAAAGAAAGACACCACCCGCGAAAAGGCAGTGACCAGCGGTTGGATCAGAGGAATTAGGGTAATCGCCAGCTCGCTGAACGCCAGCGAGAGCTTCTCCATGGCGGCCGTCATGGTCAGCCCTTGCTTGGCGGCTTGTTGGACATCCTTCGAGGTCATGCCCGGAATGAGTCCAGACGTCTCCTGTTGGGCGCTGCTCCAATTCTGGAACAAGGCCCCTAGTTGACTGGTGCCCGTCAACGATAACAACTCGGCGGCTTTCGAACCTTGCCCACTGGTTTGAAGGTGGCTGTACCGCTGTGCGATGGTGTTCAAGAGCATCGCCGGGGATTGTGCCACGTCTTGCTGGTTGATGCCCAGCGATTCCAGCAAAATCGCTTGTTGAGACAACATGCCGGTGCCCACTTGGGGTGTAAAAGTCTGCTGTAACTGTCCGGCCATGCCAGAGAGAAACGACACGGCGCTCGATCCGGTCATTCCTGCCATCCCCATCATCGCCATCATTTGCGCGGCTTGTTGGGGCGTGGAGTTGTTGAGCTTTTGCATCTGTTCGATGCTACTCCACTGGAGGCCGGAGTTGGCGAGCATTTGCAACCCGTAGTAGCCCATCATGGCGTTCATCCCGCCCATGAGGACGGTGGACCCCAAACTGCCATGGCCGCCGCTGGCGCCACTGGTTGTTGCCCCGCCGCCACTCAGCGCTTCCTTGGTGGCCGTCGCCACGTCTTGCGCAGTCGCGGCCGTTTGCTCCAGCGTGGCATTGAACTGTTCGGCTTCGCTGGTCAGGTCCGTGAAGACGCTCGGAATCAAGCCCAAGTCCATGGCGACGTCTTTCGCGGCCTGCGCGGCCCCTTGGAGCGCGGTCTCGATGCTGTCTCCCGCTTCGACGCTGATGCTGGCAATCTCTTGCGCCGCCGCCACCATCTGCGTCTTCATCTCGTCGCTGACCTGTGTGTACTGTGCGGAGATTTGCTCCGCCACCGTGCGCGCGTTCATTTCGAGCGCTGACAAGGCTTGAGAGGCCTGGGCACTCGTGGTGTCGAAAACAGTGACGACGCGATCGCCTTCCTCTTGCATCGATGTTCCCATCGTGGCAGCGGTTTGCGCCATCGCGCGCGCCATCTCATCGCCGGCGGACTGTGCACTTTGGGCCAGCGTGTCCATGGAATCGGACACCACAGCAAGGGAATCATCGAGTTCGGCGGCACTGTCGATCCACCCCACGAACGGGTTAAGGTCTTCCAGCCGGGTCAAGAGTTCCGTTAAGTCGCCGAGACTGGCGACAAGGGTGTCGATCGCGTCCTGCGCGTTGTTCTCCGCTACGAACAGCAGTTTCAAACTGACATCGTCTAAGAGGGCCATGGATTATTTCCTCCCTGGCGTCATCGCCACGAGATTCGAGGGTTGTGGGCGGATCGCACGAGCGAGAGCGGCCCACAGCGCGTTCCATACCACCCGGGGGACACGCTCTACGACGGTAGGGTCATCAACTGGAATGGCGAGCTTCGCGTCCGTGCGTACGTCAGTCAGGTTCCACTCCTCGACGAGGGCGCCTGCCACGGCCGCATAGGCGGGCGACGTAAGCAAGCACCACGCGCGTTCACCGGTGATTTCGTCCTGTGTGAAGAATTCAGGGTAGGCGGTCTTGATGGTTTGCAATCGCTCGGCGGGCAACGTGTGCCAAGTGTGCATGCGCACGTAAAAACCAACGCCCTCGGGTGTTTCGCCGAGGGCGCTGAGGTCGACGTGCAAAGGTTGGGCGGGGGCTTTGTACGGCATAGGCCGCTCCTTTCTCAATGGGTGACGGTGGTAGATGAGGCCGCCTCCTGCTGGCAACATTGGAGCCAGAGTGCCGGTAACACCTCGATTTCTTGCTGATAGAAGATCTCATTGCGTTTCGCTGCGGACCATTGCGGTTTGAACCGTTCCGACAAGGTCAAGAGCGGCGGGTGCTCAGCCTGTAAAACGGTGCGGACATCGATTTCTAGCAACGTGGCGCACACGAGTTCTAGGGCTTCCCACAGGGCGCGCATTTGCCCCATGAGTTGCGCTTGAATGTGTTCAAGAAAGTCGCCGGTAATCTGCGTGCGGTCCTTCCGGCGCCGAGATACGGGCGCCAACGTGATGAGATTATCGAAGACCGGGTTGAGGTCGGTTAACAGCTCGATGCGTGCCAAGAGTGGCAGCATGTCCATGGCGACCACCAACACCCATTCGTGGGTGCCATCTACTAAATCGCGATACGCGGGATCGGCCAGTAGTTCGGGTACCTTCGGGCAGCTGGTGCGTAAGGCCTCGACCGTGGCCTCATCGTCCGTGGCCATGGCGTGGATGGTCTGCTTGAATCGGTCCATTGCGGTCATTCGGTTGGTTCCGCCTCCAATTCGCGCATCATTTGCTGATACGCCTCGAAATTGTCCGCTCCGTACCAGTTGCGGAGAGCCTCTGCCATGCCGTCGTGCTCCTGCAAAAGCATCTTGAACTGGCGGCGTTCTGTCTCTGCCACCAGTTCGGCAACGACTGGTGCGAACTGCTCAATATCCGCTTCTTTTCGGTTATCGGTGAGTTCTGTTTGCTGTTTCACTTCGGCCTCAATGCGTTGGCGCGTTAAGGTCACGCCAGCCAAATCTGCAACCAACCGTGCAGCTGGCACATCCCCAACGAGCGCTCTTGCAATCATGGCAGCGACGACCCCGTTCATCTGGCGGCGGATGCTGCCCTGCCAAAGTTCTTCCCATGCAGACTTGAAATCTGGGTCTGCTTTCAACCAGCGATAAAATGACTTCCGGTCTACAGCAGCGGCTTCACAAATGGCAGAGATCGATCGGTTCAATCCGGCTTCCTGCGCCGCTTCCAGAACGGCGGCTTGTTTGGGTGTGGGTGTCCAATCTGTGGCGTTTTGAGGCATCGCCTCACCTCCTTTGCAGAAAAACGGGAAGCCTCCGCTTGTTCGCACGAGCCCCCTAAAATGGATCTAATCTCGGAAAGGGGGAGCCCAAAAATGGAGAATGTCAGCACTGTGCGATTATCGTGGCAAATCCTGCTTGGCCTCGGATGCTTGGGTGGAGCCGCTGTCGTTCGCGTCGAGAACCCGACACCGAACGGGCGTCAGATTGCAATCGAACTGGCGAAGTGCGGCCTCGACTTACTGAAGTAGCATTATCAGGCAGGGGCGTTCGCGTTCCTGCCTGTCTCTGTGCTGCGGACCCATTGTCTGCAGCGTTTGCACCAGATTTGAGCGGTCGGGACCGCATCCATCAGGTGTCTGCCGCATTGGGGACAGATAAACGGGACCAACCGCGGGGCTTTTTCGGACATCCAGCACCTCCAATGCAGATCACCTCTTAGCACAACTAGGAACTCGTATACTAATCACAAACGCTCTATATAAATACCCTTTCCCTATACCCCTTCTCTATATAGGAATGTGATTAGTTACTAGTAAGATAAGTTCTACTAGTAGGCTAAGAAGCCGCAGGAGAACACACGTTCTATTTCTTGATCACCTTCAAATGCGAGCGTTCTTGGGACGGGGCATCGTCAGCCGACTGCACTGTCGGGAGAACCCACAACAGCTTGTCTGGCCCATGGTCGGTCTTCTGGGTGGCCAGTTTGATGAGCTCGCGGTCAAGGAGCGTTTCTTCGATTTCATCCATCAGGCGCTTCGGGCAGTGGACGGCGCGCGCGATATCGTTCCGTGGGATTAGCTGATGCTCTTGGACCAGGCGTAGGCATTTTGTGAGCTTCGTCTCGAATTGGGTTGCACCTACGCGTTCAGCGAAAGCCTTGGCATCATCGGCCCAGCGCTTCACGATCACGACGGCCATCTCCGCGTCTTGAATGGCGACGCGCAAAGGGACCGCGGTCGTAACTCCCTCGGTCCAGCCGGCCGCGGAGAGCATGGCCACCTTCACCGCCATGGCCGATAGGCGTTGCTGCATCGTTCTAGCGGCCTCATTGACTTCCGTGGATTCCTCGAGCGTCTCGGCAAAGGCATCAAGGACCTCCAGCGCGCCATGCTCGAACTGTACGGTGTGCGAGCGATCTTTGGCGGCATTATAGATGGTGCGGAGCCGCGTGACCAACTGATTCCGACGTGTCTCGGTCCCGTCAGCGACGGCGTAAAACGGTTTACGCGGCGGCTTAGTTGTCGGATTGATCACCGCGAATCGCGGCAAAAGTCCTGATAGGACATCGGCTTCGGTAAGGGTCTCGAAGACCGCCGGCGTCGTGGCCCCGAGAATCGAGAGATTGGGTTGCTCGATCCTGTCGGTATCTTCCTCAGAGCCGCCTCCTTTGACACGCTTGGAGTGACGGCGGACTTCGTAGTTGTTGCCCGCATACAGCGTCAACAAGAGGCCCGTGAGCCCGGCCATGTACTTGGATGTCCGGAGCTTGAGCAACGTTTCCCCGAATTCGTCGGGAGCCCACAAGGTCGAGTCTTTCGGGCGGGCAGCAAGCGTTTCGGCAAAGGCCTCTGGGCTAAAGGCGTCCGGAATTCGACAGCCCGGGATTGCCGCCCCCGCGATATCAGTTGCAAGGCTAATCGCCGTCGACTTCCGCGATCGCGTGCTATCCCCCACGATGAGCAGATATAAGTTCGCCGGTAGCCCATGCGGATAGGGGGCTAAGTGTGCCCGGACGTTCGGTGTCGCCAATGCCAGTAAGGCGAGGCCGGCCGCTTCGTGGTATGCATGGCTTGCGTCGGTCCGCTCGGCCGCGTAATCCATGTAATCGCGGACGAAGTGCCCCGGGGGGAATGGCGTTTCGAAGTGGTAGCTCATGCGCCCATCCCCCCAATCAATTGGCGCGCTGCCGCTAGGGAACACCCAAGTTCCCGGGCTTTCGTTCGCGCCCTTCGGTCTAGCGTGGCTTGGTCTTGAGCCGCGGGCGCATCCGTCGCGGGAGCGGGAGGATGCTGCTCGAGGGCCCATCGGACGATGCGGCGGATTTCCTGGGAGTCTTTCGGCGGCTGGCACCGGGCTTCGTTCCAGGCCTCGAGCATCGCGACGATAAACTCCGGCGCTTCGCCCTTGGCGGCCATATGCGCGGCCAGCTGGACGAGGGTGGGATGCCGTCCCCCATGGCTTACTGACTTCCGCGCGAGGCCGGCCCAATCTTTGGGGGCGGCATTGGCACCAGCGAGGGAGCGGATCCATGCGGGGCACGGGGCTAGTTCGGTATTACCGGACCAGGGATCGCGTCCCGGTACCCAGGTATATGATCGCCCTGAGTGGTGTACGCTGGGCGGCAGGACCATCTGGCGGCCATCCGCTAAGACTTCAAGGCCCTCATGCTCCCCGTCGCCGGCAATTTTGATAGACCGCAGGCCTTCCTCAAAGGCATAGATGAGTCGGCGGCCACCGCCCGTGATGTATTCCCATGTCTCAGGCAAGTCGCCCTGGGCGTGTTTGTTCAGCAAAAACTCCCCGCCCTCCCCGTCGATGTCGAGCGCCACGATGCCCGAGATGCGGCCGGTCAGCGCACCCACGTTAGCGCGGGCCGCTAGGGGAGAATTGAGCCACGTTTCCAACTCGGCGTACGTTGGAATCCCCCGGCTTTGCCATCCGGGTAAGTGATTACCTGTGCTTAGGTCGACGGGGACCTTCCCCGGGCTCGGGCACTGGTGCTTAACCCCACAGAGGGGAACGGTAGCCCACCCGAGAGCGGCGTAGCTAGGAGCGGTATCGAGGGCACTCATAGGAGCGCCTCTTTCAAGAGTTCCCGGACTGCCGGGGGGAACACGTCTTTCAGCCCTGCCTCGCATAAAGCGAAGTAGTTTACCCGGGTTTTGTGGTCGCTAGCGAGCAAATCGGCCACCCGGTCGGCTTGTTGTTGACACAAGTCCGCCCGTGCAGAGAACCACACGTCGACTTGGGCCGCGACACGTTGGCGTCGCTTCGTTTGGAGTATAATGGGATTAACGGACATCGAACGATCACCCTTTCATGGCTTCTAGGTCTAGTAGAAGCCTTGTGGTGGAGTAGAACGACACCTGCCATCGGAGTCGAGGCCGGGGCATAAAAAACCGCGCTTTCGGGGGCGCGGTTTTCTGCTACATTAAGGGGATGTTACAGGAGGGCAGGCAGTTGGCGCATTATCCCTCCTGCAGTTTGAGCAACACTTGGGCCTGCTGCTCCTCGCGCCACGTCGCGTACTCTTCCACCAATTTGTCAGCCAGTGCAGTGCCCGCCACCGCCGCGAATGCGGACACGAAGGCTTTAAAAGGCTTACTCGGCATCCCGCTTTCAACTGCCTGTACTTGTGATACGCCGGTTCCCAGTAATACCGCCATTTCCATGCGGGTTAACCCACGTTCTTCTCGCCAATGACGAAACGGATTAGGCATGACAGATCCTCCTTTGCGCAAAACAAAAAGGCCGCCGGCCAATACCGACGAACCTCAGGGCATAGTTTTACCAACTACAAATATCTTACTAAAATAATGCAAAAAGGTCAATAGTGTTCACTCGGATTCGTTATCGTCTTCGATGGGGATACCCCAATAGTTCGCAATCTCTTTCATGGCCTGTGACCACAGTTGGTAGTAGCGGGTGCGGCCAATCCCTAATCTTCTGCGTACACTCGCACGGGGATGTTGGGGTGTTGTCTTTGATTGAACTCCCGATCCCAATAGCGGTCCATAATCAGGATTCGAGATCTTTTATTAGTTAAAGTTTCTAGAACCATGCGCGCCTTCTCTCGCTGTTCTTTGGGGTTCGGGGGTAAGATTAATCGATTGTCTAACGGGATATCTCCTTGCGGGCTCATTATAAAGGACGTCTTTTTTGACCATCGAATCGCTAATTGAACCTCATGCTCGTACTCCTGTTTGGTAATGAAAAATCCATAGCGTCCGATCCTAGTTAAACGTTCCTCTACACTGTCCCACCAAGAAGGCCTAAATTGGTTGCGTTTTATCTCGGCTTCAATCCGTTTTCTCTCTTTATCTTCTGGACTTCGAGGCTTCGGCATCGGACGCACCGCATCCCTTTCTGTTAGTCCTAAAGAGTTTGCTATCTCATCTAGTGCCGTGGCATGCCAGTCGTCCACAGTTCGGAGGGAGACGTTGAGAATCTTAGTTAGCCCCTGCCGCAGGCTGCGGGGCCCCTTAGGAAATGCATCGGGGTGAAGCCACGAGATGCGCTCATCTTTGCAGTCCAACACGTTGACGACTTTCTGATATTCGTAAGGCAAGTTTTGAATGGCATGCCAGATGGCATTGCGTTGCTCCGGAGTCAGAGGGCTGACGTAGCCGCGGATGGGCAGGGCGTATTCCTCCAACAAGGCTTGAACCTGTTTGCGCCAGGGGTACTTGTTCTCAGGCATCGTCTCGCTTGTTCTCCTTTCTTACCCGACGCGGCCGAATACTTTTGGGGGCAGAATCGCCTCGTGCTGGCCCGGTTGCTTCACGTGCAATCCTTCATCCTCGAAGTAGTATTCGACGAGCCCCTCATATTTGGCGTTCTCGAGAATGCCTTTGATGGTGGTGAAAATCCACGGCCGGCCGCTACGAGTGGGATATCCTTCTTCATTCAAGCGGGCCGCAATCGCCTTGGTGCCCAGTCCCCGCTTGCTGAGAGCGAAGACGTGCCGGACAATCTCCGCTTCCTCGGGCACGACCTCCAGTCCTCCTTCCTTGTCGCGTCGATAGCCATAGGGTGCCTTGCCGCCGGCAAACCCGCCTTGCTGTGCCTTTGCCTTCCGGCCCATGAGCGTCCGTTCCTTGATTTCTTCCCGCTCCATGGCCGCCATGCTGGCGAAGATCCCGAACATCATCTGGCCGACCGGGCTCTCCGTCTCAATCGGTTCCGTCACCGACCGCAATGTCACGCCGTACTGTTCGCGTAGAGTTTGGGCCGTGGTGACGGCAAAGGCGAGGTGCCGGGCCAGCCGGTCGAACTTCCATACCAACAGGATCCCAAAGGCCTCCGTTTGCGCGAGCTCCAGTACGCGGCTGAACCCAGGGCGCGTGGCCGGGTCCTTGGCGCCGGATACCGCCGCATCTTCGATAATCTCCAGCAGCTGATAGCCCTGAGATTTGGCGAAGGCCTCGATGGCCTCCCGCTGGGCGCCGAGGCTCAGGCCGCTGTCCCGCTGCTCTTCGGTCGATACGCGAACGTACCCGACAGCGACTTTAGCGGTTTCGGTGTGGCGTTCTTCGGCCTGTTTCCGGGCCTGCATGCGGCGCAAAATCCGGGAATTCGTTGTCTTCATGCGGTTTATCGCCCCTTAGGTAATGTGTTCTTTGAAGAATACATTACTACAACCTGATCTTGACATCAATAGGTGGTGGTGGTGGAATAGGTGTATGTTTTTGAGGAGGGGTCTCAATGAACTTTACCTTGCGCGGGAAATCGTTCTCGCTGACGTATGAGCAAGTGGTATCCGTAATGCGCAGTGTGCCGGCGGATGAGATTAATCGCTATTGCGTGGAAGTGGGCGATCGGATTTATCCGCCCAAGCAGGTGCTGGCCCGCAGCACAGGATTACCCCCGATTGCATTTACGACGCAGGATGCTTATCGGATTCTGAATCGTCTGGGGTTCTCGGTAGCTCGAGTCGAGGAGGGGTAGGGGGATGGCGTGGACACGCAAGGACGTCAAAGACCTCTTCTTCAGCAGTGTTATCTGGAACCCACGCGGATTCTACCCTGAGGAATACGACGAGTTGGCGGAACATCTCAGTGTCGGTTGGGTGGTTGTCGAGACGCAGGGCTATGTAGTGCCCCCAGCTCCAGCGGAGGACAGCCCGTGGCACCGTTGGTACCAGCACCTCATGTGGGAAGGGAGCCAAAGTGACGCCCACAAAGAGCTTAAATGGGCCGCGCTAAATTGGATTGTCGCTCAGGGCGATACAATGCCTGATGAGGAATACAGGGCTAATTTCGGCCGACCGGATGTGGTGGGACGTCAGCTGCGGTTGGTTGCGGAGTGTGGCGACACGCCGCCGAGCAAGGTCGTTGCGGCCTTGATGGGAGGGTGGAACGCATTCACGCTCTGGCCGTTCGATAAGCAGACGGTCTTTATCTTCCGGCTGTCTGACGAGGGGCGAAAGGAATTGACTACCCTGTTTCAGCGGCGCCTGTTTGCAAATAACGCGGCGGGAATGGTGGGGCTATGAGCACGGACATGGTACGGCGGTATATTCGGGAAGGCTCGCTGTTCCGTGAAAACGCCGCGGCGGAGGTGGGACTCTGATAGCGGGGCTACTCAGGTTGATCTGGTGGGCGGTTGCATGGCCGTTTTTGTTACCGCTATGGATTTGGCGCCAGTGGCGGAAGACGGTGCGCACCGCCGAAGTTATAACCGGACGCCGTACCGTGCGGCTGGGCTGGACGGGATTCTATACCGTTCGGCGACACCGGCTAGGTAAACGCCGTCGGCCTCGCACAACGCAGGCCCGGCGCGATGCCGTTCCGGAATGGCATCCGACAAATTACCCGGAAGGCGAACCAAGCCGACACCGCGAAAAAGCTAAGAGGAGTTCGAAGAATGGCCGACATTGACATTGACACCGACGTCGCTCACATCCGGGGGCGCTATATTCGGGAAGATTCCTTGTTCCGTGAGAACACCGTGGAGGTGGGATTATGAAGAAGAGCACGCGGTCCCGCCGATGGGCGCAGGCTGCCACCGGCACATGGCACCTCGCCTATGACATGTCGGCGACCTTCTGGACGGCCGAATGCCGGGCGTTTACCACGCTTCAGGGGGACCCGATTGAACTCAAGCGCAGCACTTTGCGCGTACATCCGAAGGACCCCGTGTGCAAGCGCTGTGAGAAAATCGCGGCTTCCTACGCCAAGGGGACTAAGGCGTAATTCAGCTAAATACCTGGTGCCAAGGTGCCGATCTGATCCAACCGTATACGGTAACCGTCCACCGTGCTCGGCGCATAATATTAAGCCCGTCGCTCGGGTGGAGTTGGGGTGCGACAGCTCGGGAAGTATGAGAAAAGGGCCGAGGTAAACCTCCACCGGACCCGCAATCTCTGACCCAGGATTTACAAGTTGTCCAATCGCGTTTGATAGACGCGCCAATCCGGCCGGTGGATTCCAACGGCATTTTTTGCTACGGCCAGACAGTCTTCCAAGACCACGCGAAACTGGCGGTGGCGACCGGTAACTTCGTAATGTTTGGCAACCTTTTCGAGGATGTCGAGGCTTGCGGGGACTCCCGTTGGCTGCTGGTAGGCCCGAATGATGGCGAGATTATGTAACGCTTCGTAGGCGTGGTTTGAACCCACCGAATAATAAAAGTCGTGGGCTCTCTGGGCATTAATGCCAGCTTCGTTCCACTGCTCAAGTTGTGCGTAAGACGCACTGAGGCCATGGTGGATGCTACCGAGGAGTTCTATTTTAGCGCTTGACTCCCATTCGCTTAAAGCTGTTTCATAATAGACCGTTGCTTCCTCACCGTGACCCAACTCGCAATAAGCCGATCCAACTCCAATGGTCGCTATCAACGCAATGTTTGTGCCGGAAAAATCCCGGCGTAATGTCCGACCTATGGCCCACGACTCATGCCACCGTCGCTGGTCGAACAGCCATTGCTGAAGAAGCACGCCCACTGACCCTGCATCGTTCCGATTATGCGCTATGGCATATTGCCATGCTCCTACCAGCCAACTACCAACGAGGGGATTGTCGGGGATGTCTCTTGCGACAACCAATAAGAAGAGCGTGACATCTTTAATGTGACGCGCTAGCTGGGGCTCTTCGGTCGCCTCCCACCAAAAATTGCTGGCGAGCCGAAACGCCATGGCGGCGTCTCCATGACGATAAAGTTCCCGACACGTGCTCATTACCGAAGGTGTGCGTCGAGATGGTTTCGCTTGTGTCGGGAAGACGTGCTCGATGTCACTCCATGCCAGATCGAGGCGGGTCAACAACTGGCTTAACAGATCGACGGGCGGAACAACCTTATCATGCTCTAGCATACTAAGGTAAGACCGGTCGCAAATTCCCCGCGATAGTGTCTCTTGGGTGAAGCCTCTTCTTTTTCGCACGGTCATAATTAGCAACCCTAAGCTCATGTCCTTATTTTAACGATTTTGCCAAAGTCTGTGAATTATTAGGCTTGTGTTTCTGTCCATCTGTGCGACTCTTTCACACCGTGAACAACTCGGGTTCCCTACGCTAGTGAAAGGGAGGTGATATCAATGCGGCTTATCCTAACTATCTTAGTTCTTGCAGCTGCGATTCATGGAGTGCACGGGGTTTTGAGTGCGAACGGAAATTTGCCCATTCCTCCTAGCGGGATCACAAATCCTGGTGTCCCGGCCTAAATTGAAAGGAGTTGAAGTAGTATGACGAAACTGCTTGCATCTGCGTTTCTCGGAGGGATCGCCTTGTTCCCGGCACTGTCAATCGGGGGCCTCGCCCAAGCGGCATCAATTCCTCCGATTCAAACCCAAACCCAAATTACCAGCCAAGTCTCTCCTTCTGCCGACCAAGCTTGGTGGAAGGAATACAATCCACATGGACTTGCCGTTAGCAGTAGCCTTTCCTCAATCATGCCAGCCAACGTGGCCAGCAAAATCGCCAATGGGGCTACCCTTATCGGAGTTACGGTCCAGCATTATTTCTTTTCACAAAAAAACGGGGTCACCCAACCCACTTCGTTAAGCCATTGGGAAAAGCTCCATGGAATGTCCCAATACAATGTTGTAACTTCGTCGT
>JAJZBJ010000025.1 GCA_021798975.1 Bacillota bacterium
TGACGAGATTCAGGGATACAATCCGGATCGCGTCCGCCACCAGATTGAGGCCATTTATGACTTGTTGCTGGCGGTGTTCAAGGAGGCCGACGAAACGGGGCGGTCCACCACCGATGTGGCGCTCGACCACGTGCACAAACGTCTTGAAGCGATTCATCGCATCCATCGCATTCATGCCTGACGCGCCCCGTTCGCTGGGTGCCGTTTTGGCAGGCAAAGGGGGACATGTAATGGCTATTGATTATCGGAAAGGTGTGGGCGAGTCGGAAAGTCTTGATCCCTATCGGGGTCAGCGACAGTTCCGCACCCTTTCGGGGATACCGCTCAAACCCTTGTATACGGAACGCGACGTGCCTGATGCCGCTGAGATTGGCGCCCCGGGCCAATACCCGTTTACCCGCGGCATTCATGAGACGATGTACAGGGGCCGTTTTTGGACCATGCGGCAGTTTGCCGGATTCGGGACGGCACGGGAGACCAACCAGCGCTTCCGGTATTTGCTGGAGCACGGTCAAACCGGGTTGTCGGTGGCGTTCGACATGCCCACGTTGATGGGATATGACTCGGATCATCCGCACAGTCTGGGTGAGGTGGGCCGCGAAGGCGTAGCCATCGACTCGATTGCCGATATGGAACGGCTGTTCGAGAATATTCCGCTTGACCAGGTGTCCACGTCCATGACGATTAACGGCCCGGCACCGATTATTTGGGCCATGTATCTGGTGGCCGCGGAGCGTCAGGGGGTGTCCTGGGAGCAGCTGCGTGGCACTTTGCAAGCCGACATTTTGAAAGAGTACATTGCGCAGAAGGAGTGGCTGTTCCCGCCGCGCCCCTCGATGCGTGTCATTGTCGACATGATGGCCTTTGCCACCCAGCATGTCCCGCAATGGAACTCCATCAGCATCAGCGGGTACCACATCCGCGAGGCTGGCGCCACGGCGGCCCAAGAGCTGGCCTTTACGCTCGCAGATGGATTCGCCTACGTCGAAGCCGGGATAAAGGCGGGTCTGGACGTCAACAAATTTGCACCGCGGCTTTCGTTCTTCTTTAACTCGCACATCGACTTCTTTGAGGAAATCGCCAAATTCCGCGCTGCCCGCCGCATTTGGGCCCGACACCTCAAAGAGAAGTATCACGCCAACAATCCCAAGGCTTGGACGATGCGGTTTCACACGCAGACCGCGGGGTGTTCGCTGACGGCCCAGCAGCCTGAGAACAATATTGTCCGTACCGCGTTTGAAGCCATGGCGGCCGTGCTGGGAGGCACCCAGTCTCTGCACACCAACTCCATGGATGAGGTCTTGTCCCTGCCGACAGAAAAGTCGGTCAAAATCGCGCTGCGGACCCAGCAGATTCTGGCATATGAGACCGGTGTCGCGAATACGATCGATCCTTTAGCGGGGTCGTACTTCGTCGAGGCGTTGACGGACGAGATGGAACGGCAGGCGGAGGAATACTTTGCGCGTATTGAGGAAATGGGCGGTGTGCTGAACGGGATCGAGAATGGATTCTTCCAGCGGGAGATTGCCGATGCCTCCTATCGCTACCAGAAGGAACTGGAGACCCACCAGCAAATCATGGTGGGAGTAAACGCCTTTGTGGAGCAGCAGGAGGAAAAAATTCCGATTCTGAAGATTGACCCAGCCATCGAAGCGGAACAATGCCGGACGTTGGGACAATGGCGACAGTCCCGCGATCCTCAGGCCGTGGGACACCATCTAGCGCGCTTGAAGCTGGCTTGCCAGGACGAGTCTGCGCCCCTGATGCCGGAAATTGTCGAGTGTGTTCGCCAAGGTGCAACCGAGGGTGAGATTGCCGAGGCCATGAAAGATGTATTTGGCACATGGCGGGAGCGCCCGGTGTTTTAGGGCAATCGGAATTCCATGGAGTGGCTCCCGCTTGTATGCATGGGCGGGAGCCGTTTTCCGTTGAGAGGGTGTCATGGCTTCTCCGCCGCGGGGCCGCTGGCGCAGAAGCTCCAAACCAGGTCGACCTTCAATCATATAGTCCGCGACCGGGCTCGTCAGGTGGCCTCGCTAGGCGGGGCGAGAAGGGTGGAGGGACAGGGGGGATGCCCGCGAGGACCATCCAGATTGATGAGGTGTGCTTGCGGTTGCAGGAGTATCATGATTTCGGATGGATCAAGAAACTGGGGCGGGTTTTTTGTGTTTTCGACGCGCAGGACTCGGGGAACCTGTCATTTGGCATCGCGGCGGCGTCAGTTCGTCAAGTACGCGGGCGCCCGGACGATCGAGTATGCGGGACGCCCCGAGGATGCGGTCGACCGCCTAAAACGCGCCGTTCCCGTATACCAAGATTTGCAGCATCCGAGCCTCATCAGCCTGGTCGACCACGGTGAGGCGGGGCCTGGATACGTAGTGGTATTCGAATGGTTCGACGGGGAGTCTTTACATCCGCATTGGAAATTCCCACCACCCCACAAATATACGGATCCCCATTCTCCGTACCGACGCTTTCGGCAGTTGCCCGTTGAGCGGCGATTGGCGGCGCTCGAGACCATCTTTCAGTTCCATGTGCATGTGGAAGCGAGACAGTACGCGGCCATTGATTTCTACGACGGCAGCCTCCTCTACAATTTTTCCTCCCATGCCGTTAAGATTTGCGATATTGATTTCTACACGCCCAAACCGCTCATCAACACGGCAGGCAGGCTCTGGGGATCCTCGCGTTTTATGTCCCCCGAGGAGTTTGAGTTGGGGGCGGCGATTGATGCGCGCACTAACGTGTTCACGATGGGGGCCTCGGCCTTTGCCTTGCTCGGTGCCGAGGAGGATAGGTCGTTTTCCCGTTGGGAAGCGGGTACAGCGTTCTACGACGTGGCCTTGCGGGCGGTGAGCAGGACCGCATGAAACGATTTTCATCGGTCGGGGCGTTTTACCGGGCGTGGACCGTCGCCCGGCAGCGGGACGGGGTATAAAGTCGCCTCCCGTCGCTAGAGAGCTCAGTGGCCGCTTATTGCGCTCAGTCTTGGATAGGGAGGAGGTCATCATCCTTTACGTTTTTCGTGGACTGCCGGGTGCCGGAAAGTCCACGCTGCCAGCGGCCTGGACCCAGGAGATTCGGGGCGTGTACCTCCAGGTCGATGGGGTCGAGCAGGCTTTGCGGATGGCTCATGTTTGAGTGGACGGATCCGCCGGGTACGTCGTGTGTTACGAGTTCGCCCGCGAGAATCTCCGGTTGGGCCTCGATGTGGTGGAGGATGCCGTAAATCCCGTCTCTGAAACGCGCCAAGCATGGCGTGTGGTTGGCGAGTGGCTGGAGGTGTCTCTTGCGGAGATCGAACTAGTGTGCTCTGACAAGCGGGTGCATCAACAGCGTATCGCCGTGCGGACGGCCGATATGCCAGGTTTCGTATTGCTCACGTGGGAAGAGGTTGAGAGCCGGCAGTATGATCCCTGCGACCGAGGCGATCTTGTCCTCGACACTGCTCATCGAACGGTCGCCCCCAGGGTACGGACTGGGCAGAGGCTTGGGAGTCCCCACCGCTTCTTTCGACAGGCGCGGTTCTTGAGGAGATATCTGGCCGGGGATGGGGCATCAGGGCGCGGTGCGTTCCATATCCTGCAGGAAGGGGGGTGAGACGTCCGTGGTAAATGACAAAGCCCGGGTTTTGGTGACGGGGGGGTCGCGGGGAATCGGATTTGCTGTGGCTCACCAGATTGTGAGCCGAGGAGGCCGGGTCATGCTTGTGGGCACCGATGCCGAGCGGGCCAAGAAGGCGGCGGAATCCCTGGATGCCCCGGATCGAGTCTTCAGCATGGGTTGCCGCATCGACGGCAGCGAGCGTCAAGCCCGCCGCGTGGTGGACGCGGCCAGGGGCGCCTTGGGTGAACTGACCGGAGTGGTCAACGCGGCTGGCGGCGCGACCGTGGGCCACGCGCTGGATCTCAGTTGGTCGCGCTGGCAAGAGGACGTCGCCGTAAAATTCTGGGGATACTTTGCTGTCATACGGGCGGCCGTACCTCACTTGGCGTCTCCTGGGGGAGTCATTGTCAACATTCTAGGTGTGGCCGGCAAGGATCCCAACCCTCGGCTCGGGCCTGGCACCGTTATCAACGGGGCGTTGCGCGGCCTGACTAAAATTTTGGCGGACGATTTGGCGCCGCGGGGAGTACGGGTTGTGGCTGTAAACCCCGGAGCCACTGAGACCGATTTGCTGCGGGGGATGGCGCAAGGGTACGCACGGCTGAATGGCGTTTCGGAGGAAGAGGCCTTGGCCGCGATGCGCGCCAGCGGTCCACTGGGCCGGCTGCCCACCGCCCGCGATATCGCCGAGGCTGTGGTATTTTTGATGTCTGAGGGAGCATCCCTCATTACGGGGACCAGCCTCGACATTGATGGCGGAGTCCACCGCGGCCCCGCTTAGGAGTGAGACAGATGCGCACATTTTGGACCAACCTGCGGACGTCGGCGCTTGGGGTCACAACCATTGTGACGGCGAGCGACGCCAACGGCACGATTCTCATGGTGGGCGGGAGTGAATTGCTTGGCCACCGCCGTCCCGACGATCTTGTGGAGGACTTGCGGGGCGGCTATGTGACCCCGGGGTTTTGGGACAGCCACTTCCATTTAACAGAGTACGGGCGGAGCTTTGACCGGCTGCGTTTTGACGCAGGAGACACGCGGGCGGACATCCTGGCGCGTGTGCAGGAGCACGCCGGGACTAGGCCCACGGACGAGTGGATTATTGGTGCCGGATGGAATCGGGCTGCCTTTGAGGCCGGTCCCGACAAGCAGCGGTTGGACAGGGCCGGTATCGGTCATCCCGTGTTGCTAATGAGTCTCGACTACCACACAGCCTGGATTAACCATGCGGCGGAGCGGCGGCTTGGCGTATCGACTGGCGGGAACGGAATCTTGCGGGAAGGAGACGCGTTTCATGCCCAGGCCGAGGCCATGCGGCAGAGCGCCGCGGATCCCGCAGAGGATGCCGCGCGAGGCATGCGGGAAGCTGCCAAACTTGGGTTGGTTGGAGTGACGACCATCGAGGACGTCTTGGGCCTTCGTGCCCTGCAGTCCCTGCCTGACGGGACCACCCGCATTCGGACGCAGGTATTCTTGAGAGATGGGGACGCCGAGTGGCTTATGGCTTCAGGCTTGAAGGCCGGGTTTGGAACCGACTTTCTCCGCATCATGGGTGTAAAGCTCTTCATGGACGGTGCACTCGGGTCTCACACAGCATGGTTGAAGCATCCCTATGATGACCAGGCCGACAACGTGGGCATGTCGGTGTTGGGGGAGCAACGCCTTCTCGACACCTTAAAGCAGTTGGCGGAACAGGAATCCGTCGCTGCCGTCCACGCCATCGGCGATCGAGCTGTGCACGAGGCCTTGCGCGCTTTTCACCGGTGGCCCCCTCGATCCGGGGCAATCAAGAGCCGCATTGAGCATGCCCAACTGTTGGATGACGAAGACCTCGAGCTGGCGGCCCGAACGTCCGTGGCGCTGTCGCTGCAGCCCTGCCACCTGTTGTTCGACAGGCCCATCGCGGACGTGAGCTGGGGTCAGAGGGGCCGATATGCCTTTCGCATACGAGATATTTTAGGTGCACTAATCGACACCGTATTCGGTTCCGATGCCCCCATTGCGGACCCCAATCCTGTGTGGGGATTGTGGGCGGCAGTGCATCGCGGGCTGCCGGGTGACCCACCTTGGTACCCGGAGCAGGGCATTTCCGTGCGCGATGCCATTCGGTCTTACACCGAGGTTCCCGCCCGCATCGATGGCCGGCCATCGGGCCGTCTGGAGCCCGGATGCTGGGGCGACATGACGGTCTGGTCGGAGGACCTGGAGGCGTCACTTATCCACAAGAACCCGGAAGACATCCATGTGGCGGCCACGATTATCGGGGGGCGCCGCGTGGTGTAGAGGCGGCGTCCCAATTCGACTTTGGCCTTGTCGATTATTGTGGATATTTTGGGGATAACGTTGTTAAAAAACTGTGGATGAGGTGTGGGTAAAGGCAGGATTTGTCCTCTCCCAACGAGAAACTTGCCTCCAGTACGGAGGGAGGGTTTCGAAAGTGCTTGATGAGCGGTGTCCAACGTGTGGATCCGAGGATGTTGTTACAACTGGGCCCCTGACGGTGGAGGGGCGCAGTGCATCGGTCACGGTGGTCCAGGGGCGCCAGTGCACCTTGTGCGGAAACCTGCAAGTGATAATCCCGCAAGCATTGTTAGTCCGCCTTTATCCACCTGGAGTCCGATATTTGACCGAGTCGCGCCGGACCCGATTGCAGCATCGCCGCCGGTCGCGAGGCCATCAGCTGGGAGTCTAGACCGCGCCGAACATACGTGCAGCGCGAGAGCGGCATTCCGCCAGCGGCGGGTTGCCGCTTGATTTGCGTGATGGGAAGGGCCAAACTCAAAGAAGGGCTGACCAGGCCCTAACCATGGGGTCACGCTGACGTGGCCGGGGGAGGTTCCTGTTATCAGGCAGCAGAGGTCATGGACGGAGGTTTTGCGGCGCGGGGGCTACTTGCCCAGCGGCGAGATGGAGCTGATGCTGGGATTGGCGGCCGAGATGGGCCGTCCCCTCCTACTGGAGGGGCCGTCGGGGAGCGGTAAGACGGCGGTGGCATACGCGGCGGCCCGCGGGTTGGGCGAAGCCGTGATTCGACTGTCGTGTTACGAGGGTCTAGGGGCCAGCGAGGCTCTGTACGACTGGAATTATCACGCTCAGTGGGCGGAACTGGCGGCCAATCGTGGGGCGGATCCATTCGCCGAGGAGTTCCTGGTTGCCCGACCGTTGCTGCAGGCCATCCGGAGCCCCCAGAAAGTGCTCCTCATCGATGAAGTGGATCGGGCGGACGAAGCGTTTGAAGCCCTGCTTCTCGAGTACCTCAGCGATTTTCAAATCTCCATTCCCGAACGGGGCACCGTGAAAGCGGAACGATCGCCGTTGACCATTTTGACATCCAACCGGCAGCGGCCGCTCTCCGACGCGCTCCGACGACGCTGTCTCTATCTCTACGTCGATTGGCCGGATATGGCGCGGGAGGAAGAGGTGGTTCGCTTTCACGTGCCGGATTTGTCCGGCGTGCTGGTGCGCTCAGTGGTGGGGGCCGTCCGCAAGTTGCGGGAGTGGGATCTGATCAAACCGCCGGGACTGTCCGAAACCATTGACTGGGCCGAGGCCGCGCGCTTGCGCCAAGTCGCATCCTGGGACCGCCCCTGGGTGGAACGCACCCTGGGACTCGTCATCAAAGACGCCCTGGACTTGGAGCGGGTTCGCGAGCGCATTGCGGAGCTGGTAGAGCCGGCCACGTGACTGCAATCAGCCCCGGCGCCAGCGGTGCTGGGCGCGGAGGAGGCTCCGCCGATGGGGCTCGAGGACCCGGATGGGGAGCTCGAGGGCCGCGATGCGGAGGTGGGTCGGGCGCGCGCCAGCCGCGGCCGTGGCCACATTATCAACACCGGATTGCCGAGCGAGCCGCCGGACTGGATCCGCCGATTGCCCGAGCGCCGCACCGATCGTTCCCGTCTGGTGCAAAAGGGGGTGCCCCGGGGAGCGCGTTGCCGGGTGGACTGGCCCAAAACCACGCGGCGTTGGGCGCGGCGCGGTTACGCTGACGCGTCCCTCATTTGGGAGCGGTCGCCCCGCGGCCCGTCGCCGATTGTGGTCTTATGGGACATATCCGGATCGATGGCCAGCTATGTGCCCTGGTATTTTCCCTGGCTATACCGCTTGGTCTCAGCCCAAAGTGCGGTGCACGTATTCGCCTTTGGCACGGGACTGGAGGACTTGACCGAATATCTCCAGAGACCGTATGGCGAGGCTCTGCGGGCGCTCTATGGGGAAACGGACTTATGGGGGAGCGGCACGGCCATGGGCGATGCGTTTCAAGACTGGACGCGGTGTTATGGCCGTCGGCTCTTGAGTCGTGCGACCACCGTCCTTATCGTGAGCGACGGATGGGACGCGGGTGACCCCACGATCCTCCAAGAGGCTTTGCGGCGGATGGCGGGCCGCGCGCGACGGATTGAATGGATCAATCCATTGATGGTGACCGAAGGATTCGAGCCGAAAACCCGGGCCTTGCGCATTGCCCGTCAATTCACGGACAATATGAGTGCTGGCGCCTCTCCAGAGGAGCTTGTGCGTGTGAATTGGAGGCTGGGATTCGGCCGCTAGCGGCAGATGTCTCAACAGGGGGGAAACCATGAAACCGGCAGCATTTAAATATTTTCGAGCTTCCACGACAGAGGAGGCCCTTCAACACTTAGAAGCGCATCCCGGCAGCAAGGTTCTAGCGGGCGGTCAAAGTTTGGTCCCGTTAATGAACTTTCGCCTGAGCCGTCCTGAGGTCTTGGTCGACATCAACGGTGTGGATGAGTTGAACCGTCTGTCCGTCGAGGGCGGCGAAGTCAGGATTGGCGCCTTGGTACGGCACCAGCAACTCGCTGAGAGTGTCGACGTGGCCCGGGCTGTCCCGGTCCTGTCTACCGCAGCGCAACATATTGGCCATTGGGCGATTCGAAACCGCGGCACCATCGGTGGCAGCGTGGCGCACGCCGACCCAGCCAGTGAGTTGCCGGCTGCGCTGGTGGCCCTTAACGGATCGGTGGTGCTTCGCTCGGCAGCCGGGGAACGCCGACTCCCGGCGGATGAGTTCTTTCAGGGTTTTTTCAACACCGCCTTGCAAGACGGCGACCTTATCGTCGAACTCAGGATCCCGGTGTCGAAGAGCCGTTTTGGGTTCAGCGAAGTTGTGCGCCGTCCCGGGGACTTTGCGCTGGTGGGCGCGTATATCGAGCGAGCCGGGTCGAGCGGCGCCGTTACATGGTTTGGTTTGAGCGGCCGGCCGGAGCGCTTGCCCGTGGATGCTTGGCCGCAGGGCGAGTCGGATCGCCGCGCTCTCTTGGAGCGTTTGGTCGGGGCACTCCCGGTGGACGAGAGTGAGGACTACAAACGCGCGATGGCGGTGAACGTCGCGGAACGCGCGTACCACCAAGCGGAAGGGGAGAAATAGGCCGTGGCGGATGAACGCGTAGAGGTTGTTTTGCAGGTAAACGGGCGTGAGCATCGTCTTGAAGTGTCGCCCCGATGGACTCTGTCGGATGTGCTGCGCCACCAGTTGGGGCTGATTGGAACACATGTAGGGTGCGAGCAGGGAGTTTGTGGGGCTTGTACGGTACTGTTGGACGGGGAACCGGTACGGAGCTGTCTCATGTTTGCCGTGCAGGCCCAGGGTCAACACATCACCACGGTAGAAGGCATTACCCCGGAAAACGGGCTTTCGCCTCTGCAGGAGGCGTTTCGAGCCCATCACGCCCTGCAATGCGGGTATTGCACGCCGGGCATGCTTCTGACGGCCCAGGCTTTATTGGACCGGGATCCGAATCCCAGTGAGGAGACAATTCGGGAGGCGTTGACCGGAAACTTGTGCCGGTGCACGGGCTATCAATTTATTGTAGACGCGGTGCTGGCCGCCCGTGGTCAAGGGAGGGGTGCCTGATGGCAGAGGTATTGCGGCCACAAATGATGGGGGCCCGGGTCTCGCGGCTTGAGGACCCGCGCCTGTTGAGTGGCCAAGCCCGATTCCTGGACGATATACAGGTTCCGGGTATGCTCGAGGTGGCCTTTGTTCGATCGCCGCATGCGGCCGCGAAAATTCTTTCCGTGGATGTGGAAGCGGCGCGGCATTTGCCCGGCGTGTATGCCGTTATGACGCATCAAGAATGTCCCGTCATGTTGTGGAACAAGGAGTCGTACAAGGTGGGACAGCCGGCTCTAGCCGATGGCGAAGTCGCGTTTGTCGGACAGCCGGTCGTTGCCGTTATTGCCGAGAACCGCTACATTGCCGAGGATGCCGCGGAGCTGATTCGGGTGGAATACCAGGCCATTACCCCGGTGCTCGACATGCGCGACGCCATCCAAGAGAAGCCGCGCCGAGTCCATGAGCATGCAGAAAACGTGTTCTTCAAGAAGAGCCGTCAAACGCCGGGCTTCGATGAGGCGTTCGCCGCCGCCTCGCACCATTTGACGGCCAGCTTCCGTACGAACCGGCAAACAGCTGTGACCATGGAGCCTCGAGGTACGGCGGCCATGCTGGATGCCGCCAGCGGACGGTTGACCGTGTACGCCTCGACGCAGTCGCCGCATCGCATGCGGGAGGACATCTGCAATTTGTTGGACATCCCGGAACATCTGGTCCGCATCATTGTGCCGGAGGTTGGCGGAGGGTTCGGGATGAAGGCTGCCTGCTATCCCGAAGACGTGGTCGTGGCGCAGGCCGCACTGCGCTACCGGAAACCGGTCAAATGGATCTCTGACCGGTTGGAGTCGCTCGAGAGCGACGTGCATGCCCGTGATGACATACACGATGTGGAAGTGGCATTCGACGACGACGGCAAGATTATTGCCATTAAGGACCACCTGATGGCAGACGGCGGTGCCTATCCTGCATACCCCTGGTCCGGGGCCGAAGGGGAAACGGGCCTGGCGGCGCGCGTGCTGACGGGGCCGTACGACATCCCGTACTTGGCTACTGATATTGACTGCACGTACTCCAACAAGACCCCCTTGGGCTCTTATCGCGGCGTGTGGGGTCCAATCGCGTCCTTTATCCAGGAGGGGCTGGTGGACCGGGTCGCCCGCCACTTGAACCTCGACCCAGCGGACGTTCGACGGCGCAACATGATCCGGAAGGAGCAGTTCCCCTATCGGAACGCAGCCCGCATGATTTATGACGAGGGCTCTTATCTGGAAAGTATGGAAGAAGCGTTGAAGCTCATCGGCTACGAGGACTTCCGCAAGCGGCAGGCCGTCCTGCGCCAGCAGGGGCGCTATGTGGGAGTGGGCATTTCGGTGTTTGTCGAGCCGACCGCCATGGCCTCGTCGGAGGCCGGGGAAGTGGGTTACGAGTCCTGCACCATCCGCATCGAGCCGTCCGGCCGGGTCACCGCCGCCTTCGGTTTGGGACCGTCCGGCCAGGGGCATGAAACCACCATGGCGCAGCTTCTGGCCGATCAGCTGGGGGTGCCGCTGGCGGACATTGTCGTTCTGCACGGAGATACAGACAGCGCCCCTTATGGCGGCGGCACGGGCGGCAGCCGGTCTGGGCCAATCGGAGGCGGCGCGGCGCTGGTGGCCGGCAGGCAGATGCGAGAACGGCTCATCAAATACGCCGCGCATTTGCTGGAAGCCGGCGAAGATGACATTGAACTCGGCGACGGTAAGGCATGGGTGGCCGGCGTTCCGGATCGCTCGCTGACTATTCGCACCATTGCTCAGACGGCTTACATGGATGTCAGCAAAATTCCGGAAGGTCTGCCCATCGGTTTGGAGATCACCGGGCGGTATCTGCCCAAGCGGCCCGTCACCTTCTCCAACGGAACCCACATTGCCGAGGTAGAAGTGGACGTGCACACTGGGGTGGTGAAAGTGACGCGCTATGCGGTAGCCAACGACTGCGGCCGGGTCATCAACCCGACTATTGTGGAAGGCCAAATTCACGGCGGCGTAGCGCAAGGCATTGGGGCCGCTGTGTTGGAGGCGCTTCGCTATGACGAGGATGGACAGCTGGTCACGACCTCACTTTTGGATTATCTGCTGCCGGAAAGCACCGACGTGCCGCGGATTGATGTGCATCATATCGAGACGCCATCGGAAGGCGAGGGCGGCATCAAGGGAATGGCCGAAGGATCGCTGATTGCCGCGCCAGCGGCGGTGGCCTGTGCCATTTCGGACGCCTTGGCGCCGTTCGGCGGTATGGTGGACACACTGCCGGTCACGCCGGATATGGTATTGAAGATGGTTCAGGACCGCTGAGGTTCGGATGAAAGCAGGACCCTCGCCGCCTATCGCGGGCGAGGGTCCTTTTTTCGCGGGCCGAGGTAGAAAAGCAGGGTCAGCAGCAAGAAGAGCGCGTACAAGACCATCTGCAGGACGCTAGGGGAGGAGGCGTAGCCAAAAAAGGTATGCAGGACATCGCCGCCAGCCGATTGCTCGCTCAACCAGCGTCCGGTATGCCAGAGGATGGGGTGTGCCCACGGAAGCCAGCCAATGCTTTGAAAGTCCTCGACGGCGTCTGCCAGCAGCGCGGCCCCAAAAATCAACAGCAGCACGCCGAACACATTAAAGAACGTTCCTAGAGGAATGCGGCGGCCCAGACGGTAAATCCAGTCGCTGATGCCCAGACCGATCGCCAGGCCAACCGCCGCTCCGATGGCGAGCGATACGATGCCGGTTTGAAACGCGATGGCCAGCATAAAGACGACCGTTTCGAGGCCTTCGCGTCCTACAGTGACGGCCGTCAGGGTGACGAGACCAACCCGCGAACCCCGCTCCAAGGCGAGGTCGATGTTGTGCTCGAGGTGTTTTTTGAGGCCTCGGCTTTGGCTCTTCATCCAGAAGCTCATCGAGGTGAGGATGACGGCGGCCACGATATACGTGCAACCTTCCAAGATGGTTTGCAATCGGGTTCCCGCGTACTGATGCACGGTCGCAAAGATGACGATTCCAACCAACAAATCGACTGCCAGGGCGAGGACGACGCCCGCCCAAATTTGCCGGCGCAGACGGTGTTGGCCGATTTTCTCCACGTAGCTGAGCAAAATCGCGACAATCATGCTGCCCTCGAGCGACTCCCGGGCGAAGATCACTAACGTCGGCAACACGAGGGCTCCATCCTTTCGGGTAGTCCAATAATGAGAATCAATATCAAATAGAGTTAACCTTTCGTAGCATACCCAACTTGTGGGGCCTTCGTCAATAATGAGAATCACTATCAAAAGATGACATGTGGTTCGTGTTAGCATGGACACAGGACTACGAACACAGGGGGATGGCGATGAAGCCCGAGGATCTGTTTGAAATCGCGACGTGGGGACAACTGGCGTCGGACCCAGTACGGCCCAGACTGTATTTCGTGGAGCAACAGCCCGACAAGAAGGCCAACCGCATGCGCCAGCGGTTGATGGTGATGGATTTGGATCATGGAACGGTCCGACCGTTAACGGCCGGAAGCCAGGATTATCGGCCGGAGGTTTCGCCGGACGGCCGCTGGCTGGCCTTCCTATCACGGCGGTCGGGATCCGCCCAGTTATGGCGAATGCGTCTCGACGGCGGTGAGCCGGAGCAGATGTCGTTTATTCAGGGAGGGGTCAAGGACCTCGCCTGGGCTTCGGATCACAGTGGATGGGTGGTGGTGGCCCATATTGAGCATGGGCTGCTGGAGCGTGAGCACACCGCCGCGGAGCCTTCCCCGGATGCTCCGGACATCGAATGGGGCCGCTATTACAACCGGGATGTCAAACATATTACCCACCAGTGGTACAAGTTGGACGGCGCTGGGTTTTTCGATGAGGGGCGGGACCAATTGGTTTGGGTGTCCGCCGGCGGACATATGGAACTTCTGACCAGCGGTTTTCACAACTATGGCGAGCCTCGGTTTTCCCCGGCCGGCGATGCGTTGTACGCGCTGCGCCGCGACTACGATCCGGAGGATGGGCGTCCGTCGGATACGGTGGTGGAACGCTGGTCCTGGCCAGGTCGGGAACGTACCACATTGGAGTTGCCGCGGTGGGCCATCGGAGGTCTTTCGGTCTCATCCAACGGGGAGTCATTGGCCTTTCTGGCCAGCCAGCCTGATCAGGATCATGGGTATGGCCTCACCAGCCTCTATCGATGGGACCTGGCAGAGGGACGGCTGGTTGACTTGTCGAGTGCGTTGGACCAGTGGGTGAGCGATGAGTGCGGAACCGACGTGCCCGCGCCGAGCAGTGCGCGTCCACAGTTCGAGGGCGAGCGGGTCTGGGCGCTTCTCTCCAGTCAAGGGCGCGTGATGGCGGCGTCTTTCACTGAAGGGCAGGTGGAACGATTTCGGGATATGCCGCGTGCCGTCTATGACTTTGCGCTGACCGCTCGCGGAGTAGCGCTCGCCCTGGCCGACCCGGTGCATCCCTCGGGCATCGCCCTGGTTGGCCCGGATGGGCAGGAGCGCATCGCTTGGGCCCCCACGCCCTGGAGTGCGCCGGAGGATAGGCCCGTGGCGCCGGAGGAGTTTTGGGCGGTGGAATCGGACGGGACCCGGGTCCACACCTGGTATCTCAGGCCCCGCACCGGCACCAATCACCCGGTGATACTGGAGATCCACGGCGGTCCCATGGCCATGTACGGGTATCGGTACTTTCACGAGTTCCAATGTCTGGTCAGCGCCGGATATGCCGTGGTCTACACCAATCCCCGAGGTTCAACGGGCTACGGCCGGGAATTTTGCGCCGCCATTAAGGGCGAGTGGGGGGACAAGGACTACCGAGATGTCCTGGCGGGGTTGGAGCAGGCCCTCGAGCGCTGGCCGGGTCTTGATACAACCCGGTTGGGCGTCGCTGGGGGCAGCTACGGCGGCTTTATGGTCAACTGGATTATTTCCCACGACCAGCGGTTTGCGGCGGCTGTGACGATGCGCTCGGTGGTCAACCGGTTTAGCGCTATGGGATCAAGCGACATGGGCTGGCTCCGGGTGCCCCAATACGGCACCAAGCCATGGTGGGAGGAGCCTGCGCCCTATTGGCAACAGTCCCCCTTGAAGTACGTGTCCAATGTGAATACGCCGCTGTTGATTGAGCACCAGGAAAAGGACTTTCGCTTGCCTGTAGAGCAAGGGGAACAGCTGTACAGCGCCCTCAAGTATCTGGGCCGGACCGTGGAGATGCTGTTGTATCCGGATGAGTCGCATGGCATGAGCCGCGGCGGAAAGCCTTGGCATCGGGTGTATCGCTTGCACAGTATCCAGGGGTGGTTTGACCGCTTCCTGCAGACCTGATTGGGCAGACGCTATAAAGGGGCCTCCGCGGTTTAGCGGAGGCCCCTTAAAGCGGGGAGACTACTCGTGAATTTCCACCTTGGTCATATGGTCGCCGGCGCGGATAGCGTCTAAGACCTCGAACCCATCGACCACCTGCCCGAAGACCGTGTGGATACCGTTTAAATGAGGCTGCGGGCTGTGGCAGATAAAGAATTGGCTGCCGCCCGTGTCGCGTCCGGCATGCGCCATGGAGAGTGTGCCGCGGATATGTTTGTGCGGGTTGTTGTCGGTCTCGCACTTGATGGTATATCCCGGACCTCCGGTTCCGTCACCCTTGGGGCACCCGCCTTGGATCACGAAGTTGGGGATGACGCGGTGAAAGGTCAACCCGTCGTAGAACCCGGAGTTGGCGAGCTTGGCAAAGTTGGCAACGGTACCGGGGGCCTCGTTGGGATACAGGTCCAGCACCATGGTGCCCTTATCGGTGTTAATGACTGCTTGCATCGTATCGCTCCTTCACAATTAGGCGGTCAACTGGCGTTCCGCCATGAGACTCTCCGCCAAGCGCAATTCGTCGTCGCTCAACGGGTGATCCACCAGATGATAATGCTGGGCAAATCCGTGTTTTAGGCTTGCTTCCACCTCGTCTGCGGTGATGGCGTGCATCGAAGGCAGGTGCATGAGCGCGGTCACGGCATCGGGATTCAACTGCAGATCGCTACCCGCCCGGACATAAAACTCTTGGAGCAACCGGGTGGTGGCCTGCGGGTCTTGCCGAATCAAGAGCATGCCGCTGACGAGCGCGAAACCGCCGCGGATGGCCTGGGCGATTCCGGCGATTTTTTTCCCGTTGGCCACCAAGTCGTACGGTCCTTCGCAATACGAACCCACCGCCCGTCCAAACTCGGCGGGGATGCCCAATCTTTGAAGGCCATCGATGACGCCTTCCGCCATGCGCTTGAAGTTGCTTTCCCAGACGGTAAAATCGCGACACGGCTCACTCACCGCGAAGCTGAGACATTCTTGGTCTAAGAGCACGGCCGAACCGCCGCCGATACGCATAAACACCGGGAGTCCCTGGCTGTTTAGCCAGGCGATGGCGGCATCCAGGTTCGGCAGGCGCCGGTCTTTCGGCCCCAGCAGCACGTAGGGCTTCTGATGCCGAATCACCACCGCGCTGGACTCTCGGTCTGCGCTCCACCGAGCCACGGTCTCCGCCAACACCGGAGACAGTCTCAGATGTTCAGGAGGCGCTGTCGCCGACAGGTGAACGAAGCGCGCTTCGGGCCGCATGTGAGTCCCCCCTTGAAAGATTTCCCCCAGCAAGTGTGAGCTGTCAGGACCCGCGAGGTTAGTCTATCCTATACGTTGTATCGTACCGCTAGGAAGCGGTCAAGGAGGCTGGATATGGAGCGTTGGGGACGGCTGATGTGGCGGCTGGGATCGGGGTTGTGGCTCGGCAGCATTTTCTTCTTGTTCGCAGCGATCGCACCCAATGTGTTCCGGGTGTTGCCGGAAGGCGATGCGGGCCGGTTGGTGGACGCCATCTTTCCGGTCTATTACACCATGGGTCTGGCGTTGGGGGGGCTTCTGCTGCTGGGATCCATCCTGCGTCTGAGCGCGCCAACGGGAGTGCGGTCCTGGGTTCCGACGCTCGTCGGAATCGTCAACTTGTTGCTGGTCTGGTGGGCGGAGAGGATATTGGCGGCCATGCAGCGGCTGCCCGCAGCCAGCGCGGTTTTTCACACCCTGCACCAGCGTTCGGTCTCTATCAGTGTGGCCGTGTTTCTGGTGATGTTGTTCGGGGTGGCCTTTGAGGCGCTGGTGCTGTGACGGCGCGAGCGCTGTGGCATTCCGCCCCTGACGCGCGGGTGCGTGTGGAGTCACGCCCCTGGCGGCTCGAATCGGTGTACTACGATGCGGTGGAGGCGTTTTGGGAATCGGTGCGTAATCACGAACCGCAATTCTTTCGCGGACCCGTGTTGAGTGTCACGGGCGTCCAAGCAGACGCCAATGGTCCGACGCTCCTCACTCGGTGGACGGACTATGCCCATTTTTTGTACAGCCACCGCCACTGGCCCGCTGAACATCCGGGCTACGTGCGGGTTCTGTTTGCGGCGGCCTGCCTTATCACCCGTGATGGGTATCTGTTGGCGGCAGAGATGGGGGAAAAGACGGTGCGGCCCGGCTGGATTCAGGCAGTCGGGGGTTCGGCGGAGCCGTCGGATGTGTCGGATGGCCTGTTCGATCCCATCCGGTCCGTGCGGCGCGAGGTAGCCGAAGAGACCGGCCTTGACCTCGCGGATCCGGGCGTGGCTCAGTCCGTTCACGTGGCGGGATACACGGAAGATCTGCGGGATGGCAGCATGGCGGTGGCTGTGAAGGTCCAGCTTGCTCTCACCCAGTCCGAGGCGCGCCAGCGCTTCGCGTCCCGCCCTGTCGGTCAGGATCCCGAGCTGTCAGATTTGCTGGCGCTGCCTTTGGGTCCGGAGGGGGCTTCAGCCCTAAAGTCTTTGGGACAGCCCACTGTGCGCTACTTAGATGCCTTACTGCAGGCACCAGAACTTGCTTAGACTAATTCAATGCGGTACTCCCGCAGCCAGGCATCCGTCTGCGCTAAGAACGCGAATAATTGGGCGTTGCCCATCAGTTGGCCGAACCACGGGATCTGGTCTGCCTGCGGTCCTGCTTCCACCACTTGGCGGATGCGGTCCCTGTTGAGAAATGGCCTGAGCGGTGAGTCGAAATCCTCTAGAACGGCCGACATGCGATCCGCCATAGCCCGAAAGTAGCTCGGGTTCGGCGTGGAAGGGTAAGGGGACTTTCTCCTCATCAACACTTCGTCGGGGAGCCACCCGTGCGCCGCCCGGCGGAGAATGCCTTTCGCGACACCCTGGTAGTTCTTCATCTCCCAGGGGATGTTGAAAACATAGTCCACCAGTCGATGGTCGCAGAAGGGAACCCGCACCTCCAGGCTCTGGGCCATCGTCATACGGTCCTTGCGGTCCAGCAGGGTGGGTAAAAACCGCGTAATGCTGAGATACGAAATCTCGCGAATGCGGTGCGCCTCGGGTGTTTCATCCATGGTGTGGGGCACCTCGGCGAGGGCGTCATGGTATCGTTGGGCTACATAGTCAAAGGGCTTGATATGCTCTAAGAGACCCGGACTTAAGACGCTGACCCGATCCTTCAGCCGCAGCGACCAAGGGAAGGTATCAGCACTGAGGGCATCGCCGCGGTGAAACCACGGATACCCGCCGAAAATTTCGTCCGCCGCTTCGCCTGACAGGCCGACGGTGGCGTGCTTCTTGATATGCCCGGCAAACACCAAGAGAGACGTGTCGACATCGGCGTGGCCGGGAAGATCCCGAGCCCGCAGTGCTGGGAGCAAATTTGCGTCGAGATCCGGGGTATCCAGTTCCACCCGTATGTGGCGTGTGCCCAAATACTCCGAAACCCGCTCCACCCACGGCGCATCCATATTGGTCTGAAAGCCGTTGTCGGTGAAGTACCGTTCCATGTCCTTAAAGTCGATGGAGTAGGTGGTTAAGGGCCCTCTCTTCTGCGCGCGAAACGCGGCGGCGGCCACACTGGACACGATGCTGGAATCGAGGCCCCCTGAAAGAAGCGTAACCACGGGCACATCGGCGACAAGCTGCCGGGTAATGGCATCTTGCAGCAGGTCCCGGATCCGGGCGGTGGTGGTGTCCACGTCATCTTCGTGCGGAGCGGCAGTCAACTGCCAGTACGGACCCTTTCGCGTCCCGCGGCGGGAATGGCGCAAGTGGTATCCGGAACGCAGTTCGTGAATGTCCTGGAACACGCCGTGCCCAGGGGTGCGGCTGGGCCCGAGCGCAAATATCTCGGCCAGGCCATCCGCCCCGACCCGGCGCGATACCGCCGGATGGGCCAGTAGTCCCTTGATTTCCGATGCAAAGAGAAAGTGGCCATGTTTCTCCGCGTAGAAGAGCGGTTTTACGCCCAACCGATCCCGCGCCATGTACAACGTTTCGTTCTTGCTGTTCCAGATGGCGAAGGCAAAAATGCCGTTGAGATGCTGGACCGCCTCCTCGCCCCACTCGATATAGGCCGTCAGCAGCACCTCGGTGTCAGACCGCGATTGGAACTGGTGGCCGCGGGACTTCAATTCCTCGCGCAAATCTTGGAAGTTGTAGAGTTCTCCGTTGTAGACGATGGTATAGACGGTGTCGCCCCACCGGCGCGACATGGGCTGCATGCCGCCTTCCGGGTCGATGACCACCAGCCGGCGGTGGGCCAACCCGGCGTGTGGGGAGACCCAGGTGCCGCTGCCGTCCGGACCCCGGCAGGTCATCGCTTGCGCCATGGCCTCTATATTCCGTTGCTCCCGCACGACGTTTCGTTGATAGTCAATCCAGCCCGCGATGCCGCACATGCGACGTCCCCCTTTTCCTCAGTTGGTTCCTTCAGCAAAATACTCTATGCTTATGGCAGAATGACGGTTTCGTGCGCGGCCTGGAGGTTGATGGCTCGCATGACAACATGTTCCAAGGACAATAGGGGGGTAAGCGGTGATCGCGATCGCCATGGGCAGCCAGTCTGACTGGGAGACCATGCGCCACACGGCCGAAACATTGGCGGAATTGGATATTCCGTATGATCTGCACGTCTTGTCGGCTCATCGAACGCCGGCTCGGATGCTAAAGTTCGCCCAAGACGCCCAGAGCCAGGGGTACGCCATCCTCATCGCCGGGGCCGGGGGCGCAGCCCACTTGCCCGGCATGCTGGCCAGCGCCACGCTGCTGCCAGTCATTGGCGTACCGGTTCAAAGTCATGCCTTGAGTGGATGGGACTCGTTACTGTCCATCGTGCAAATGCCGGGAGGGGTGCCGGTGGCCACCATGGCCATCGGCAAAGCAGGCGCCGTTAATGCTGCCTTACTGGCAGCGCGGATGTTGGCGCTGCAGGATCCACTGCTCGGTGAACGGCTCACGGCGTACCGGAACAGCATGCAAGAGCAAGTATTAGAACAGGAGCGGGCGGTGCAATCATGGCTAACACGATAGCGCCAGTGGGCAGCACGTTAGGGATTCTTGGCGGCGGACAGTTGGGGCGCATGATGGCCCTGGCGGCTCGTGAGATGGGAATTCATACCGTTATCTGGGATCCGGCGGCTGAAAGCCCCGCTGCAGAAGCAGCTGATGCCGCCATTCGCGCACCCTATGATGATCCGGGCGCCATGGAGCAGTTTTTAAGCCGGGTCGACCGGATTACCTATGAATTCGAAAATGTGGACTACGACACGGCCCGCACGCTCTCCCGATCCAAGCCGGTACACCCGTCCCCGGATTTGTTGTACGTGAGCCAGCATCGCTTGCGGGAGAAAGATCGCGCCCGTCGGGCCGGCCTCGAAACCACCCCGTATGCCGCCGTTTCCACGTGGGAAGACCTGGAACTGGCCATGCGTGAGGTGGGGCTGCCGGCGATTCTTAAAACCGTTCGGGGAGGATATGACGGCAAGGGACAGGCTATGGTCACCAACCGGGATGAGGCGGTAACGGGATTTCGGGAGCTCCAGCACGCATCCCACGGAGATACGCTCATTTACGAAAGCCGCGCGGATTTCACGGCCGAGGTCTCCGTGGTGGTGGCGCGTGATGAGATGGGACAGACGGTGACCTATCCTGTAACGGAAAATCATCATCGCCATGGAATTCTGGATTACAGTGTGGTGCCGGCCCGCGTTCCGGCGGAGGTCGCGCGCCGGGCCCAGCAAGGAGGCGTACAGCTGGCTGAAGACCTGGGGTTGGTGGGGCTCATGGCACTGGAGCTGTTCGTGATGGCGGACGGGCGGGTTCTATTCAATGAGATCGCGCCCCGTCCACACAACTCCGGCCACTGGACCCTGGACGGTGCCTGGCCAACCCAGTTTGCGCAGCATGTACGGGCGGTGATGGGCTGGCGCGTAGCGGAGCCCCGCCTCCTCTCGGCGACGGCGATGGTGAATCTCTTGGGGGATTTGTTTCTGGACGGTCTGGAGTCGCTGCCCCATCTGATGGACCTGGAGGGCGTGCAACTGCATTGGTACGGAAAGCGGGAGATGCGGTCGGGCCGCAAGGTCGGCCACGTCAACGTGCTGGCCGACGACGCCGCCGAAGCCTTACAAGGAGCACGGGAAGTGAAGCGCCGACTCGGCGGACGGTGGGACGATGGCGCGTAAAAACCGGCGCGACGCCATCATTGAAGCCGCCGCCGAACTATTTGCCGCGAAGGGATTCCGCGCTACGACCGTCCGCGACATCGCCGAGGAAGCGGGAATTTTGTCGGGCAGTCTGTATGCGCATATCGCGACTAAAGAGGATCTGTATTTGGAGATTGTCAGGCGGGCGGCTCAAGATTTCAGCGGCGCGGTGGGACCTCTGGTGGACGAGCGGGGAGATGCACCCGTTAAGCTGGGGCGGATGATACGAGCCCATTTAGGTGTCATCGATCGGTCGCGCGCTTGGGCGCGGGTGTATTTAGACGACGACAGCGAACTCAGCGAAGCTACCCGAGTGGAGGCTCGACGGCTGCGCCGCGAGTACGAGCGGCTTTGGGACGCCGTACTTCAGGAAGGGATGGCCAGCGGGCAGTTTCTCATGGCCGATGAGAGCTTAACGAGGCTTTTTATCTTGTCGGCTCTGAACGGCATCATCCGATGGTATCGCCCCGGCGGACGGCTTAGCATCGAAGCGGTCGCGGACCACTATGTACAGCTGGTCCTCCGGGTCCTCAAAGCCGATTGACACCGGCCGTGGCGCGGCGTCATAATGTAGTTAATAACAAGCAAACGCTTGGTTTGACGGAGGGGTTGGACACATGCCGGAAGAGACCTTGACGGACCAAGAAGCGTATTTTTTGGAGCGGGTGGACCGCGGCGACCGCATCGAGGCGGACGATTGGATGCCTGAGGACTATCGTCAGCAATTGGTGCGGCTGATTGCCATGCACGCTGTCAGCGAGATAATGGGTGCCTTGCCGGAAAAGGAATGGGTGCCGCGTGCACCGACCTTGTACCGCAAACTAGCCATTACAGCCAAGGTGCAGGATGAGGTGGGCCACGGACAACTGCTCATCCGGGTGGCTGAGGATTTGATGCGGCCTTGGGGAAAGAATCGCGAAGATGTGATGGATGACCTGTTTACGGGCCGCCTGAAATATCACAACGTATTCCACATGGCTACCCCGACATGGGCGGATGCCGGAGTTATCGGCTGGCTGGTGGACGGGGCGGCGGTGATTACCCAAGGGATGTCGCTCAGCTGTTCCTATGCGCCCTATGCGCGGGCATTGCAGCGCATCGTCGAAGAGGAAGGTTTTCACATTCAACACGGCGAGAGTATTTGCATGGCGCTGGCGGAAGGCACTCCCATGCAACGCGCCATGCTGCAGGATGCCTTAAATCGTTGGTGGCCCGCGCTGCTGATGTTTTTTGGGCCGCCCGAAAAGAGTCAGCTCTCGACGCACCAGTTGCGCAACATTCGTTACCGCATTCGTTCCAAAACCAATGAAGAACTGCGGCAGCGGTTTTTCAGCAAATATGTGCACCGAATTTGGTCGTTGGGTTTGACCATTCCCGACCCGACCCTGCAGCAGGATCCGTTTACGAAGGAGTGGACCTATCAGCAGCCGGACTGGGATGAGTTCCGGCGGATCGTGAGCAACCACGGACCCCGATCAGAAGCGCGGCTCGGCCTGCGCTCGACAACCTACCAGGAAGGTGAATGGGTGCGCCGCACCATCGCCTTGTCCCCCGCGGTGGGTTAGGAGGAGAGATCGATGGAAGAGCGGTTGGATTTTGCGGTGTACGAAGTGTTTGCGCAGGCTGACGCCTTAAGCCCGCACGTCCATGTCTTTAACGTCTTGGCATCATCGCCCGATATGGCGATGGCGTTGGCTGAAGAAAACTTTTTCCGCCGCGCCGAGTTTGTGAGCTTGTGGGTGGTGCGACGGGACCAGATTCACCACATTGGGCACCACGACCGGGAAGGGTTCAAAAAGACCCCCAAAGCTTATCGCACCACGGAGGACTACAAATATCTCAGGGACAAGTGGCGGTATTACCGGGACCATCCGATGAATCCCGATGGGTCGGAAGCCGAGGGGGTGACAGGCGATGCAGCGATGGACGATTGAGGAGGCCGCAGCGAACCCCGAACGGAGCCGCTTGGTGTCCGAGTTGTTGTGGCAGTTGGCCGACGATGACATGATCATCGGGTTCCGTGATCAAGAGTGGCTCGGTCTCGCACCGCACATCGAAGAGGACGTCGCCTTCGGGTCCATCGGACAGGAGGAAATTGGCCACGCAGCCTTGTACTACGGCCTCTTGGAACAGTTGGGCTATGGTAAAGCAGATGATCTGGCGTCGCTGAGAACGGCAGCGGAACGTCGCAACTCCGTGTTGGTCGAGCAGCCCAATGGGGCAGGGCATTACTTGGAGTCCCCGCATTATGACTGGGCATGGACCATCGTACGGCATTACCTGCACGACGTCTGGGAAACGGCGCTCTTGGGCGGATTGACCGACTCTGTGTTTGAGCCGTTGGCAGACGCCGCCGGGAAGATTTTACGCGAAAAGCGTTACCACTTGGCGCATCAGGAGTTGTGGATGCGCACCATGGCCGCGCATGATCCAGATTCTCGGGGCCGATTGGAGGACGCATGGCGCCGGGTTCAGGCGTGGGCGGGAGACTTGGCTGACCTGGGGCCTTCCGGTGCCGACTTCGAAGCCGCGGGCTTGTGCCAGAGCGTGGAGTCGATTGTGGGCCGATATCACGTGCGCGTCTCGGAGATGGCTGGGGCGTTGGGATTGCCGGCGATGGAGTGTGAGACGCGCCAGAATGGGCGCTGTGGCGAGCACACCGAAGCGCTTCAGCAGGCGCTTGACACCTTGTCTGAAGTCTATCGTCTTGATCCCACGGCCAACTGGTAACGCGGAAGGAGGGGGCGGCGTGCAGACCGAAGTCGTCGTCGAGATGCTGCGGGAGGTCGGTGATCCCGAAATTCCCAGCGTGAGTATTGTCGATTTAGGCATGGTGGGCCGCATCCAAGCTGCTGAAGAGGGTGTGCAGGTTGACCTGATGCCCACCTTCGTCGGATGTTCCGCCCAGCGCATCATTCAGGAGCGGGTGGTGGAAAAGCTACGCGACGCCTTTCCCGGCTCGGCCGTGACGGTGCGATTCGATTTGTCGGAACCATGGACCTCTGAGCGCATCACCGAGGCGGGACGCGAGGGTCTCCGGAAGGCTGGAATCGCCCCGCCGGGTCCGACCTTGGACGACGTAGAGTGCCCGTATTGCGGTCAATCGTCGGCCGTCCTGCACAACCTGTTCGGAGCTACGTCATGCCGCAGTCTTTATTACTGCAGTCATTGCAAGAATCCGTTTGAGGCATTTAAACCCCTGTAGTCGGGTAGACCCGCGCATTGCGCGGGTTTTTGATTCTCCAGACAATGGACAGGTATGGTATTCTCGACATAGAGTTGTCGAAATTTCGGGCTGGTTAAGGGAGCCCTGGGCGAGGGATGACGATGCAGGTTTGGCCCGTTCTCAACGAGCTGTTTATGATTACCAGTGCTGTGCTGATTGCGATTGGGTGGATATACATTCGTCGCGGCCAGCGCGAGACCCATAGGAAGTTGATGCTGACAGGCGCAGCCTTCGCCACCGCCTTTTTTATCAGTTATGTGCTCCGGACTCTTTTCGTGGGTGACACCACCTTTGGCGGCCCGCACAAATACACGCTGGCCTACACGATCTTTTTGCAAGCCCATGCCACGTTGGCCACGGTGGCGGCAATTATCGGCATTATTACGATTCGCCGCGCGCTGTTGGAGCGGTTTCAGCAGCACCGCCGGATCGCACCGTGGACCGCCAGCGTTTGGCTCATCGCGGCAGCGTCCGGCCTGATGGTGTTTTTGCTCTTGTATGTGGTTTACGCGCCCGGCGAGACGACCAACCTGTTTCGGGCGGTCACTATGGGTTAGCTGGGTAGATTTCCAACATGTGGTTAGACTGAAAACGGAGGCGCCGCCAGTAAGGCCGGCGGTGCCTTTGCATTGGTGCGGCGCGGGCCTCGCGGCACGCGGACAGCAATGGAGGGGGGCGGTCGACGGTGCGTCCGAACGCACGGGCACTATCGGTGTATTTGGTGGGAATCTTCATGGGAGCGCTGGACACCAACGTGCTGGCCCCGGTGTTTCCGCTTATCATGCATCATTTTCAGGTGCGTCTTGGTGCGGCGGCCTGGACCATCACGGTGTATACGGTGGCCTATATTGCGTCGACTGTGCTGTCGGGGGCTTGGGGAGACCGGATCGGCCACAAGCGGGTGTTTTTGTGGGGGATTTTGGCGTTTATGCTGGCTTCCTTACTCGCGGCGTTCTCGCCTAGTTTTGGGGTCTTCATGGTGGCGCGCGCTGTCCAGGGCGCGGGGGCCGGCGCGGTCTACCCCAACGCCCAAGCGGAAGGCATCAAAGCCTTTCCACCCGAGCGGCGGGGCATGGCCCTCGGGATTTTTGGCGCCGTCTTCGGCAT
>JAJZBJ010000026.1 GCA_021798975.1 Bacillota bacterium
TAGTGCCACCAGTGGCATGACATATGCACGTTTAGTCTGGCGATGCCTGCGTTCGTGGGGATGGAATTGGGGATATGCGAGGAAATTTGGCTAATATCCCGAACATAAAAATACCCGCAATCCTTTGTTGGATGCGGGTTTAAAGGTGGTGCGCCCGTGAGGATTTGAACCTCAGGCCTCCTGATTCGTAGTCAGGCGCTCTATCCACTGAGCTACGGGCGCGACTCGATTAGTATATCATCCTTGGCCCAGCCTCAGCAAATGCGTTTTGCTGGCGCGGCTTCAAAAAAATGGCGGAGGGAGAGGGATTCGAACCCTCGCTAGGCTATTAGCCTACTAACGGTTTAGCAAACCGCCCTCTTCGACCTCTTGAGTATCCCTCCACAAGCAAAACCCATCGTATCATAGCTCGTTTACGCTCCGCAAGTGGCGTTTGCTGGATATCAGCACTTCGCCAATCCGCATAACATCAACGTTTACGACGCCTGTTTTAGTCATTCAATCCGCCATGACACGACGTGAAAAATGGCAACAAAAAAGTGGCGGAGGGGACAGGACTCGAACCTGCAAGCCTTTTAAGGGCGGCGGTTTTCAAGACCGCTGCGTTACCAATTACGCTACCCCTCCGAGCCTCTTTCCATTGTACCGACCGCCAGGCCGAAATCCAAGAGACAGTTTCTGCTTCACCTGCCAGACTTAACGGGCTTCTATTATATCACGACCACCCAAATATGGGCGCAGCACAGCTGGAATGCGCACACTGCCGTCCGCTTGCTGGAAGTTCTCCAACAGCGCTGCAAACGTGCGCCCAATGGCTAGGGCACTGCCGTTCAACGTGTGTACAAACTCTGTCTTTTTGCTGCCTTGGGGACGGTAGCGGATGTTGGCCCGGCGCGCCTGGAAATCGCCAAACAGACTGACCGACGAAATTTCCACGTAGCGCGCATAACTCGGCATCCACACTTCGATGTCGTACGTTTTCGCTTGCGTAAATCCCATGTCGCCGCCGCATAATAACACCGTACGGTAGGGCAGCTCCAATTGCTCGAGTACGTCCTGCGCATCTAACACCATGGCGTCTAATGCCGCTTCGGATTCCTCCGGCCGCGCAAATTGCACCAGCTCCACCTTATCGAATTGGTGCTGGCGGATAATGCCGCGGGTGTCCCGGCCTGCCGCGCCAGCCTCCGCCCGAAACGAAGCAGTATAGGCCGTATAGCGGACAGGCAACTCAGCATCGGGCAAAATTTCATCGCGGTGCAGATTGGTCAACGGAACTTCGGCCGTGGGAATCAAGTAGTATTCATGAGGTACCACCCGAAACACGTCTTCCTCGAATTTGGGAAACTGTCCGGTGCCGACCAACGATTCACGGTTAACCAAATACGGCGGCGCCATTTCCACATAGCCGCGGGCTCGGTTGTGATCCAGCATGAAGTTTATCAAAGCGCGCGACACCTGAGCGCCCAGGCCCGAGAACACCGTAAACCGCGCTCCCGAGAGTTTCCGCCCCCGCTCGAAGTCCAACACATGCAGAGCCTCACCTAGGTCCCAATGGGCCTTCGGCTCAAACTCGAACGCAGCAATAGTGCCCCAGCGGCGCACCTCGACATTGTCGTCCGCCGACTCACCATCCGGCACATCGGCCAAGGGTGGGTTGGGGATGGTCAAAAGCTCCGCGTCCAAGGCCCCCTCCATGGTCCGAACCTCCGCTTCCAGCGCCGCAATCCGCTCGCCCACGCCCCGCATCTCCTGAATGAGGGCATCCGCGTCGCCACCCGCCTTTTTGATCCGGGCGACGTCCTCGGACACGCGATTGCGCTCTGCCTTGAGTTGCTCCATCTCCGTCAGCGCTTCGCGCCGGCGGGCATCCAACGCAATGAGCGGACCGAAGTCGATCGTCATCCCCTTTTTCGCTAGAAGCCTGGCCATCTCTTCGGGCTCCTGACGGATCCGACGAATATCATTCATGGTGCCGTCCTCCTTCAGCTTCGGTTTTAAGCAGATGGGCAATGTCCCGTGCATAGGGCCATCGAGCCACCCCGCGGTCGGTAATAATGGCCGTGATGAGAGAGCCAGGGGTCACGTCAAATGCGGGATTGTAGACTGCTACGTCCCGTGGGGCGACCATGGCGCTGCGGACATACCGCACCTCATCGGGATTCCGCTGTTCGATAGGGATTTGCGACCCATCGGCCAAAGCCGGATCAATTGTGCTCATTGGCGCAGCCACATAAAACGGCACGTGATGGTAGCGGGCTAGTACGGCCAAGCTGTACGTGCCGATTTTGTTGGCGGTATCGCCGTTGGCACAGATGCGGTCCGCCCCCACGATGATGGCATCGACACGGGCCGCAGCCATCAGGGACGCTGCCATACTATCGGTGACGACCGTAACCGGGATCTGATCCTGTTGCAATTCCCAAGCCGTCAGCCGCGCCCCCTGCAGAAGGGGCCGGGTTTCGTCGGCAAACACCTCTTTGACCAATCCCCGCCGGTGTCCCTCCCGAACGACGCCCAGCGCCGTTCCCACGCCGACTGTAGCTAGAGATCCCGTGTTGCAATGGGTCAGCACACGGCTCCCGGGAACCAATAACGCCGCCCCGTACGAGGCCATCCGATCATTGCGCGCCCACTCTTCACTGAAGAGCTGGTCAGCCATCTCGCGCAACCTGGGCACCATCTCGTTCGCGCCCATGCCTTCCACTTGACGCCAAATCCGGTCGATGGCCCAAGCCAAGTTCACCGCCGTGGGCCGGGCATTGCGAATGGCCTGCTTGGCGGTCTCCAGACGCGTACTAAAATCGATGGCGCCCTGCAAGGCGCGGGCTTCCAGCCATAGGCCGTATGCGCCGGCAATACCGATGGCCGGAGCGCCCCGCACGGCTAAGGTTTGAATCGCTTCGATGACCTCGTCCCCACGGGTGCAGTGCAAATAGCGCACCTCTTCCGGGAGTGCCCGCTGGTCTAAAAGCTCCAATGCCTCGTCCCTAGGCTTTATAGGTTCTATCATCACCACAACCCCTTCTCGGAATGAAAAAACTCGTCCCCCATGCTCGGGACGAGTTAAACTCGCGGTACCACCCCAGTTGGCCCGTCGTCAAGGCCCGCTCGGCGCCGATATCGGTGGCATCCGCCAACTCTCGCTGGCTCTCAAAAGGCGGAAAACTTGGGCCCGGCTGGTTCGCACCGGCCACCAGCTCTCTGGGTGTCGGACGCCAAGTATTTTCCTTCATCATCGAGTTTCACTATACTTTTTTGTCAGTCTAGTGGGAGTGCCCCACGAAGTCAAGTTACTGCCGAACCCTCGCAAGCTTCTCGACTTTCTCGAGAAAGTACTGATGGATGCGAATGTCTTCGCTCATTTCTGGATGGAACGAGCTTACGAGATAGGGTCCCTGCTCCGCCATCACCACTTCACCGTCGTGGGACGCCAAAGCCATGACACCGTCGCCCATCCGCTGAATCTTGGGCGCCCGAATGAAGACGGCCGGAAATGGTGTTCCTCCCAAGGCAGGCACCGGCAGCGGCACCTCAAAGGAGGCGATTTGGCGCCCATAGGCATTCCGCGAGGCATCAATGTCCATGAGTCCCAACCGCGCCGGCGATTTTCCGATGACGTTTTTCGCCATCAAGATGAGGCCCGCGCAGGTTCCATAGATAGGATACGCCGACGACCGTGCCCGGTTGCGAATCGCCTCAATGAGCCCGTACTCCTCCATCAACATGCCGATGGTGGTGCTTTCTCCGCCGGGAATGATAAGGCCGTCGGTACCGTCCAAGTCGCGCGGCAGGCGGACTTCGACAGCCTCAGCTCCGGCTCGTTGGGTATGGCGCAAGTGTTCCCGCACGTCGCCTTGAATGGCCAAAACCCCGATTTTCATCTTAGATGCCCCGGTCCTGCATCCGATCCTTGGCTTCCAGCGTCGCCATTTCCAATCCCGGCATGGCTTCACCGATATCCTCAGACACCTCAGCAATCACCTTGGGATCGTTGTAGTGCAAGGTGGCGCGCACCACAGCACGGGCCGTCTTTTCCGGATTTTGAGACTTAAACACGCCGGACCCTACGAAGATGCCATCCGCGCCCAACTGCATCATCAACGCCGCGTCTGCCGGCGTGGCTACGCCGCCCGCACTAAAGTTCACGACCGGCAAGCGGCCCAATTCTTTGACCTGCTTAACCAAGTCCAACGGGGCGCGGAGTTCCTTGGCCAAGTCTGCCAGCTCCGATTCTGGCGTCGCGACCACATGACGGATTTGGGAATTCACGGCCCGCAGGTGCCGAACGGCCTCGACCACGTTGCCGGTTCCCGGCTCGCCCTTGGTCCGGATCATCGCAGCACCTTCCGCAATGCGCCGAAGCGCCTCGCCCAAATCGCGGGCGCCGCAAACAAACGGCACCTCAAAGCGCCACTTGTCGATGTGGTACTGGTCGTCGGCTGGGGTTAAGACTTCGCTCTCATCGATGTAGTCCACTTCCAAGGCTTCAAGTACCCGGGCTTCTACAAAGTGTCCGATCCGAACCTTGGCCATAACCGGGATGGACACGGCCTCCTGGATCGACTTCACGATGCGAGGATCCGCCATACGGGCGACCCCGCCCGCTTTCCGAATATCGGCTGGTACCCGCTCCAACGCCATGACAGCGACGGCGCCGGCTTTTTCCGCAATGGCAGCCTGCTCCGGAGTGGTGACGTCCATAATGACGCCGCCCTTCAACATTTCCGCCAATCCGGATTTGACATTATACGTTCCGCGTTGTTCCTGCACCCTTGTTCCTCCTCAAATATCCTATGCCAAAACGATTTCGTGCTTGGTGTCCCCCATCCGCTGAGAGACTACTCCTCGCTCTCCTCGGCCGTCACAAGGGCCAGCGCACTCACGTGGTGCGAGTCTTCCAACCGCATGACCTTGACTCCCTGGGATGAGCGGCCCTGGTGGGAAACGGAGTCTACCTGCAGACGAATCAGGATACCCTCGCTCGAGATCACCATGAATTCCTCGCTGCCATTGACGGGCAGGATGCCTGCCACCAGCCCGCTCTTCAGCGTCAACCGCATGCCCATCACACCTTGTCCGCCGCGGCCGGTCCTCCGGTACTGGTCCAGGCGTGTCCGCTTGCCGAAGCCGTTTTCGGTCAATACCAGCAGCTCGCGCTCGTCCGATACCGTGGCCAAAGACACAACTCGGTCGTCGCCTTTGAGGCGGATGCCAGTCACGCCGCGCGCCGCACGGCCCATGGGTCTGACCAAAGATTCCTCAAAGCGGATAACCTGGCCCATCCGCGTCGCCAACAAAACATCGCTGTTGCCTTGTGTCGGCTCCACGCCAATCAACTCGTCGTTTTCGTCGAGCGAAATGGCAATAATGCCACCGCCCCGCCAGGTTCCATAATCGGATAACGCCGTGCGTTTGACAACACCTCGTTTTGTCGCAAAAACCCAGTAATGATCCTCCAAAGTGTCGGTCAACGTCTGAACCGCCGCAATCCGCTCATCGGCCTCCAAAGCCACCAAGTTGGCGATCGAGATACCTTTGGCTTGACGTCCTGCCTCTGGGATTTCATGGACCTTGACCCGGTAAATGCGGCCCCGGTTGGTGAAGAAACAAAGGTACGAGTGAGTCGAGGCGACAAACAAATGCGCGATAAAGTCGTCCTCACGCATGGTACTGCCGCTCACGCCCCGCCCGCCGCGTTTCTGGGGACGATAGACGCTGGGCGACAGCCGCTTAATGTAGCCCCGATGGGTGATGGTCACCACCATCTCCTCTTCGGGAATAAGGTCCTCATTCGAGATGTCCTTCACAGACGGGCCCAGTTGCGTGCGGCGGGCATCGCCGTACTTTTTTTGCACCTCGTCGAGGTCATCCTTGATGAGGTTGTACACCAGCTGTTCGTCGGCCAGAATAGCCCGCAGATGTTCGATTAGCGCCATAACCTCTTGGTACTCTGCCTCGATTTTGTCCCGCTCCAAGGCTGTCAAACGCTGTAGCCGCATGTCCAAGATGGCGTTGGCTTGTTTGTCCGAAAGACCAAAGCGCGTCATCAGTCCATCTCGGGCGCTGTCAACGGAGCTCGAGGAGCGAATGATGCGAATGACCTCATCCAAGTATTGCAAAGCGATTCGCAGACCTTCGAGAATATGGGCCCGGGCCTCCGCTTTAGCCAGCTCAAAGCGGGTCCGCCGCTCAATCACGACCTTGCGGTGGCGGATAAAGTTGTCCAGCATCTCCCGGACCGACAAAATCATCGGACGGCCATCCACCAACGCGAGCAGGATGATGCCGAAGGTCTGCTGCATGGGCGTGTACTTGTAGAGTTGGTTCAAAATCACCTTGGGCACGGCATCGCGCTTTAGCTCGATGACCACCCGCACCCCTTCACGGTCAGACTCGTCGCGCAAATCCGCGATGCCCTCAATGCGCCGTTCGTGCACCAAGTCCGCAATCTTTTCAATAAGGCGGGCTTTGTTCACCTGGTATGGGATTTCGGTTATCAAAATGCGATTGCGGCCCGTGGAGTTTTCCTCCACTTCTGCGATACCGCGAATGGTGATAATGCCGCGGCCCGTGGCGTAGGCCTGGCGAATACCGTCCCGGCCCATGATCATGCCGCCGGTGGGGAAATCAGGTCCTGGCAACACGTTCAGCAACGACTCGAAGTCCGTTTCCGGATGTTCGATTAAGAGCTTGGCTGCCTTGCAGACCTCCACCAGGTTATGGGGAGGAATGTTGGTGGCCATACCTACGGCAATCCCGGACGAGCCGTTGATTAAGAGGTTGGGAATCTTGGCCGGCAACACCACCGGCTCCTCCGTAGACTCGTCAAAGTTTGGCGCAAAGTCGACGGTGTCCTTGTCGAGGTCCGCCAACAGCTCCATGGCAATCGGAGCCAACCGAACCTCGGTATAACGCATAGCCGCCGGCGAGTCGCCGTCCATGGATCCGAAGTTTCCGTGACCGTCTACCAAGGGGTAGCGGATCGAAAAGTCCTGTGCCATACGCACCATGGCGTCGTACACGGCGGTGTCTCCGTGAGGGTGGTAGCGGCCCAGCACTTCACCAACGATACGGGCGGACTTCTTGTAGGGGTGGTTGGGGGTGTTGCCCAATTCCTGCATAGCGTAAAGAATCCGCCGATGGACCGGTTTGAGGCCATCCCGCACATCCGGAAGCGCGCGGCTGACAATAACGCTCATCGCATAGTCGATGTAGGAGCGCTTCATCTCATCTTGAATGTCAATCGGCATTACCCGACCAATGTTCGCCATATAAGCCTCCGAGTTATCCTACGGTATCCAGGTTTCGCACCTGATGCGCGTTTTCTTGAATGAAGTCGCGGCGCGACTCGACCTTGTCGCCCATAAGCACGGTGAAAATCCAGTCCGCTGCTGCGGCATCTTCCAGTTCCACGCGGAGCAACGTCCGTGTCTCTGGATTCATGGTGGTATCCCAGAGCTGATCGGCGTTCATTTCCCCGAGACCCTTGTATCGTTGGATGTTGAGTTCACCGCCGCTGGTGCCCCATTCCTTTTGAAGCGCTTCCAATGCCGCGTCGTCGTATAGATACCGTTCCTGCTTGCCCTTCTTTACCAAGTACAGAGGAGGCTGCGCGATGTAGACATAGCCCGCCTCAATCAAGGGCGACATAAAGCGATAGAAGAACGTCAAAAGCAGCGTGCGGATGTGAGATCCGTCCACGTCCGCATCAGTCATAATCACGACGCGGTGATAGCGAGCCTTGGCAATATCGAATTCGTCGCCAATGCCAGTCCCGATCGCGGTAATCATGGCACGAATTTCTTCATTGCCAAGAATTTTGTCCATGCGCGCCCGCTCGACGTTGAGAATCTTTCCGCGAAGCGGCAAGATCGCCTGGAATTGCCGGTCGCGTCCTTGTTTGGCCGATCCTCCGGCGGAATCACCCTCAACCAAGTACAGCTCCGACTCGGAGGGGTCCCGGCTCGAGCAATCCGTGAGCTTGCCGGGCAGCGCGGAAGATTCCAGCACACTCTTGCGCCGGGTGAGCTCGCGCGCCTTGCGCGCAGCTTCCCGAGCCCGGGCGGCTTGAATGGCTTTCTCCAAGATGCGCTTGGCAATGGCCGGGTTCTCTTCAAAGAACGTCGAGAGACCGTCGGCTACGATTCCTTCGGCAATACCGCGGACTTCCGAGTTGCCGAGCTTGGTCTTGGTCTGGCCTTCGAACTGGGGCTCCGGTAGTTTTACCGCCAAAATCACCGTGAGACCTTCGCGTACGTCATCGCCCGACAAGTTTTGGTCGGCCTCCTTGAGGAGATTAAGGCGACGCGCATACTCATTGCTCACTCGCGTTAGGGCTGCCTTGAATCCCGACTCGTGAGTGCCTCCTTCCAGAGTTCGCACACTGTTCGCAAAGGTAAAAAGGGTTTCCGTGTAGCTGTCGTTGTACTGGACCGCTGCTTCGACGAACACCCCGTCCTTTTCCCCGCTAAAAGCAATCGGCTTTTGGTGGATGACTTCCCGATTCAGGTTAAGATATTCAACAAAAGAGACCACGCCGCCGGTGTAGTGGTATCGCACTTCCCGCCCAGTCGATTCTTCGGCCAACGAGAGCAACACGCCGGAGTTTAGGAAAGCTTGCTCGCGAAGCCGTACTGCCAGCGTGTCAAAAGAAAAATGCACGTCTTCAAAAATCTCCGCATCGGGACGGAAAATAACCTCGAACCCAGTTTCCCGCGTCTTTTCGATCTCGGTGAGTTTGTCCAACGGTTTGCCTTTTTCGTAATGCTGAACGAATTTTGCTCCGCCAAAGCGGCTGTATGCCACGAGCTCGGAGGACAGCGCGTTCACAACCGACAAACCCACCCCGTGCAAACCACCGGAGACCTTGTATCCGCCGCCGCCAAATTTTCCTCCGGCGTGCAGCATGGTCAGAACCACTTCCAGTGTGGGAATACCGACCTTCGGATGGATTCCCGTGGGAACGCCGCGGCCGTTGTCCCGGACCCCCACCCGGCCATCGCTGTACAACGTCACTTGGATGCGGTCACAGACCCCTGCCAAGGCCTCATCGATGGAGTTGTCGACAATTTCATAAACTAGGTGGTGCAAGCCCTTAAGACTTGTCGAACCGATGTACATTCCTGGACGCTTCCGTACCGCCTCAAGGCCTTCCAGGACTTGGATTTGACTTTCGTTATATTCAGGACTTGGCTTGCCCGCCATGAATGGGGATCCCCCTTAAACATACGAATAAGACCCGCCCCGGGTCTGGTAAATCCAGTATACCATAGGGGTTTTCCTTATTCGAATTGGTAGTCGGGACGCTCCGCGCGCCGGAGCAGGGTGTGACAGGAAATGCTGGTGAAAAGCAGCGTGTGATCGGTCAAGATGATGGCCTTGGCCTCATCCCCATCCCCCAAGACGCGACCTTCACTCCGCCACCGCGAGAACAACTGCCGAAATTCTGGAGAGATATCCAGCATGCGGCGCTGGAAGATCGCGATGATGTCATCATAGGGGATCATCCAGTCTTGACCGATATGTAAGTACATGTTGTGGCTGAACTCCCGTGTATTAGGATTTGCGCCGCGAGATCTCGCAAACGCTGCAGAGAGCATAGCCCTGAAGCGTCGGCGCATGGCACCGCACGCATTCCTGGAATCCTTGATCCAGCCATTCGCGGGCGGCTTGTTGGTATTTTTCCTGAACGCGCGCCAACAATACCCACGGGTCGTCCGTCGCGGGCTCGCGCCATGTGGTGGGATAATAGGGGCTCCGCCGACCCTCCGTCGCCTGAACAATCCTGGTCCGCTCCGTGCGTACGCGTGTGCGGACATCTTTAATGGGGATCATGGGGAGTTCATCTTGGATCGCGGCTACTATGCGTGGACGGTAATAAAGAAGTTCCTGCGCCCAGACGGACGACGGCACAGCCACCCACAGCACGCCATCCGATGTCAGCGTTAAAATCTTCGTATTCTTCGAGACGGCTGGCCCAACGGCCCTCATCCATACTCCTTCCAGCATCTGAAGCCACTGCGCTTGACGCCATCCATGGCGTTCCGCCAAGCCGTGCAGGATTGCCTTTAACCGGGATTCTTCAGCGAATTCCATGGCCCTACCTCCCCCGCCCGGACTGACAGGATATGGGGCTCGAGTTCTTGATAACTGCGCGGTTCCGTGTCGGTTACAATAGTTTGCTGCCCCGGTTCGGCCACCGTTTTCAGGATCGCCTGCCGCCGGCGTTCGTCCAGTTCCGACAGGACATCGTCCAGCAGGATCACGGGCCTGATGCCCGTTTCCTGGTGGAGCCATTCGTACGTGGCCAATTTGAGGCTTAACGCCAGTGTCCGGAGCTGACCTTGCGAAGCGTATCTCTGGGTATCGAGTCCATTGATGGTCATGACAATATCATCCCGGTGCGGACCGACCAAGGTCGCCAACCGTTGTCGCTCCTCGGGGCGCCGCCTCTCGATTTCCGCCGAATAACGGACCTCGTCGCGGATGTCATGAGGCGTACCGCCATAGTCCAAGTGAAACGCCAATTCTTCGCCAGGAGCTATTTGAGCGTGGATGGCTTGAGCCCGGGGACGCAGACTGTCTAAAGTTTCGCGTCGGCGACTCCAAAGATAAAGGCCGTCCCGCACCAAAAGAGGTGTGAAGTCCTCCACCACTTGGTGAAAGGCGGCCTCTTTTAAGGCCCGATTGCGCTGCAGCACGGTGCGATGATAAGCCCGCAACGATCGCGCGTAGCGGGCGTCATGAGCACCAAGCAGGAGATCCAAAAAGCGGCGGCGGCGTTCGGGGGATCCTTTGGCAAGATACACATCATCGGGAGCAAACAAGACCACGGGAGCAATCGGCCCTGTGTGAACGCGTCGGGAAGCATGCATGGGGATCCGATGCTGCCAGCGTTGAGACCGCCCTAACAATTCTCCGACACCATCGAGGGCCGCGAATTCAGCACCCTGCTGAATCGCTTCACGTTCAGTCGTTGTTCGAAAGTCGCGGCCCTGCAGCAATAGATAGACAGACTCTAAAATATTGGTCTTTCCTTGACCGTTGGCCCCGACCAACAGAGTCAGGTGGGGAGACAGCGCTAGCTGAGCCTGCGAGATGTTGCGAAAGTGCGTGAGTGACAGGCTCTCCAGTGACATCTCAGACCAACTGCCGGAGAGGCAGAACGATGTGGCTATATTGTGCGTTTTCCGTGTCGCGAATGCGGAGCGGCGACTGCACCCCCGAAAATTCCAACACCGCCTCCTCGCCTTCCAAGGACTTCAGTGCGTCCAACAGGTAGGTGGGATTGAACAAGAGGTCAAGCTCTTGCCCATGACTGTCAAATTCCAACGACTCGAACGTTTGGCCATACTCTGCCGCCGAGGCAGAAATATCCAGTTGTCCAACTTGGTGGCGAATCCGAACGGAACTGGTGCGGTCCCGAGCAGCGATGAGGTTGGACCGCTCCAAGGCTCCGCGGAAATCGGACACCCGAACCCGGCCCTGCACGACGTAATCTTGCGGGATGACGCGTTGGTAATCCGGGTACTGGCCGTCCAACAACCGGGCCATCAATACGCTGGCTTCCGTTTCAATACGCACCACGTTGCGTCCGATGGTCAGGCGCGCGTCTTCATTGGCGTTCAACCGGGCCGCTTCGGCCAAGATTTTAGCCGGTATGACACATTCCCGCACTTCGCCGCGGTATTCAGGGATGGCAACCCATGTATGCGACAAGCGGCTTCCGTCGGTTGCAGCAAAGACCAGCCGTCCCGCATCCAACTTGACCGAAATTCCCCGTAAAATAGGCCGGGTCTCATCCTTGGCACACGAGAACAAGAGTTCCCGGGCTAAACGGGCAAATACGCCGGCTCCAATGGTAATCGTGTCTGAGGGGCCCTCTAGTTGTTGAAATTCCGGCAGTCGTTCTGTGCCGAATCCATGCAGCGTGGCACGGTTCTTGCCGTATTTAACGACGGCCTTCCCCGATGCATCTTCGGTTTCAATCTCCAACGTCGCCGTGGGTACACGCTGAATGAGATCGGTCAGCAGGGAGGCCGGCAGCACGACGTGGCCTGGACTGGAAACTTCGACCGGGATCTCGGATTGGAGCGTCGTGAACAGGTCGGTCGCGGTCAGCAGGAGGGATTGATCTCGGGCTTCAAGCTGCACGCCTGTCAGGATAGCCATATTGTTCTGCGGCATAATGACGCGCGAGACGCTGCTAAGCGCTTTGGCTAGTTGGTCTTGGGTGGCATAGAAGTGCATCTCCGACAATCGTCCTTTCTGGTCATAAGGTGCGGTTCGATGAATAAGAGTGTTTTCTTTTTAAAAGCTCGTCATCGTAATAAGCGCTGGGGATATCCGGATAACCCCGACAAATCGGCACCAATCCTAAGAATCCGACAAGAACAACTTCGGGATAACTCAGGACGATATCCCCACCCAATTGCACATGTTTCCCGCCGATGGGGATAGTGTGTAAAAACGGGTCCGTCATCCACAGGAATTTCGACCATTACCCACACGGTTATACACCTAAAGTGATTGAATCCGCTTAATCAGCGTTTGAACGGTTTGGTTGAGTTGCGGATCCCGGGCCTTGTCGGTGAGTATCTTTTCGCAGGCGTGCATGACCGTGGTGTGGTCGCGGCCTCCGAATTCCTCTCCGATTTTCGGCAAGCTGGCATCCGTTAGTTCCCGGGCGATATACATGGCGATCTGGCGCGGGTGTGCGACCGCCTTAGTCCGCTTCTTAGCTTTAAATTCTTCGACACGCAGGTCAAAGTGACGGGCGACCTCTTCCTGAATGAGACGGATGGTGATCAACCGCTGGCGCGTTTCTTGGATTACATCCTTCAGGGCTTCGTAGGCCAATTCCTTCGTCAGGGTTTGCCGCGTAATAGAACCAAAGGCCATGACCCGGATTAGGGCCCCTTCCAGTTCGCGGATGTTGGTGTCGATTCGGCTGGCAATAAACTGCACCACTTCGTCCGGAACCGACAACCCCTCCATCTGCGCCTTTTTGGACAAGATGGCCATGCGGGTCTCAAAGTCTGGAGGCTGCAAGTCAGTAATGAGTCCCCACTCGAACCGAGAACGCAGCCGTTCTTCTAATGTGGGGATGTCTTTTGGCGGCCGATCGCTGGAGATCACGATTTGCTTGTGGGCTCCATGCAGCGCCTCAAATGTATGAAAGAATTCTTCCTGTGTACGCTCTTTGCCGCCCACAAACTGAATGTCGTCAATCAGCAGCACGTCAATGTTGCGGTATCGGTTCCGAAACGGAACCATCTTATTGTCCTGAATCGCATTGATGAGCTCATTCGTGAAATTCTCGGCCGATACGTACAAGACCCGCGAGGTGGGGTCCTGTTTCAGGACCGTATGTCCGATGGCATGCATCAAGTGAGTCTTGCCCAGCCCCACTCCTCCATAGAGAAAGAGAGGATTGTAGGCGCGAGCCGGCATTTCGGCGACCGCTAAGGAGGCCGCATGGGCGAAGCGGTTGGAGCTTCCCACGACGAATGCTTCAAAGGTATACTTCGCATTGAGGCGGGACTGGAACTCCGACGCTTTGGGTGCGTTGGACTCCGCTTTCGGCGAAGCCGCCTTACGAGTGCTGTCTGCCGCCTTGGGCGGCGCTACGTTAATCCGGAGTTCCAGGGGACGTCCATACGATTTATGAACCAAATCCCGCAAGAGGTCTGTATAACGAGATGCAATAAGTTCGCGGGTAAATTCCGTGGGTACTTCCAGGATAAGGGTATTGTCGTCGATCGATTTCGGGACGACGGCCCGGACCCATGTTTCAAAGCTTGGGGTGGAGAGTTCTTGCCGCAGATGCTCCACCACATCAGCCCACAACGTTTCGAGGCCGATATTGATCATGGTACTCGTTCCCCCTGTGAACGCTATACACAAGAAATCCACAAGATTATCCACAACTTGTTGATATTTCTTGTAAAAATAATGATTCCTCCGGCGGTTGCGGAGGCTCGCCCACATGATAGCAGATCGAGGATTGGGGTACAATTGTATATGAGGCAGATATTAGTTCCTGTGACGTATTTTGCCAGGCGCTTCTGCATATCATAACAGCGGGACAGGCAAGCAGCATTCTTGACCCCTTGGATTGCGCTGGCTATAATGAGAGGCGATTTGCCTAGCGTCAGGAGGTGACCAATCCATGAAGCGTACCTATCAACCGAACCGGCGGCACCGGGCGAAAGTTCACGGCTTCCGGCAGCGGATGCGGACGCGGGCCGGTCGTGCTGTCTTGCGCAGGCGCCGACAAAAGGGACGGAAGCGCGTCGCGGTGTAACCGATGAAGTATGTGCGGCTAAAGAAGCGCGCGGAATTCGGACAGGTATTCAAGCGAGGGCGGACGTACGGGGACCGATATCTGGTCCTTTTCGTTCTCTATCCGGGCCGGGGTGCAAAAACCCGTGTGGGATTCGCGACCCAGCGAACGGTCGGTGGAGCCGTACAGCGAAATCGGGTCCGCCGGCGCCTCAGGGCATTGTATAGTCTCTACGCGGAGTCCGCAGTGCCATGCGGGGATCTGATATTCTTGGGGAAGAAGCGCATGTTGGATGCCCCGTGGACGGAATTGCAGCAGTCGATGCGGCGCGTGTTGCGGCAAGCCGGGTGTTTAGATAGTAAAGGCTGATGCTCGTATGAAGTACCTAGTCTTGGGGCTGATACGGTTATACCAGCGGTATGTGTCTCCCATGACGCGTCCGTCGTGTCGGTATGTACCTACCTGTTCCCAGTATGCAGTTGAATCGGTGTCAAAGTACGGGGCTTTGAAAGGAATATGGCTGGCGGTCAGACGTATCAGCCGTTGTCATCCCTTTCATGAGGGTGGGTACGATCCGGTGCCTTAGGGCCGCGAGGAGGATGTCATGGTAGCGATTTGGCATGGCTTTACCGGAATTCTCACGACGATTTTCGTCGCGTTTTCGTCGTGGACCGGTAACTATGTATTAGGGATAGTCCTGCTCACCTTGCTGGTGCGGCTGGTCTTGTTGCCGTTGGGTATCACCCAGGCTCGGTCGATGCAGAAGATGGCCAAGCTGGCGCCAAAGCAGAAGGAACTGCAGCAGCGCCACAAGGGCAACCCACAGGCGTTGAACCAAGAAATTGCCAAGCTGTATAAAGAGGAAAACGTCAATCCGGCATCCGGGTGTCTGCCGCTGATTTTGCAGATTCCGGTCATGTACGGTTTGTTTGATGTTTTGCGCCGATTCAAGTACCCCAACGCCAATTGGGCTTGGATTTGGCACAATTTAGGAAAGCCGGACCATACTTTTGTTCTTCCAATTTTGGTCGCCGTCAGCACCTTCTTGATGCAGCGGCAGACGATGCAAATGACGCCCAGCCAGCCTGGTATGGAGTCCAGCCAGAAGATGATGCTGTACATGATGCCGCTGGTATTCGGTTATGTGGCTTACCGGTTCCCGGCCGGTCTTTCTATCTACTACGTTGTCTCCAACCTGTTTCAGTGGGGGCAGACGGTGGTGTTGCTCAGGCGCCCTATTGACGGGGCGTCGGGTACAGCCCCGGCTACGCAAAAATAGGCAGGTTGCATCCGCGCTCTTCGGAGCGCGGTTTTTTTATGGGACCCCGAGCAAGACGGGGTGTTGCATTTTTGGTAATATATGGTCTATAGGGATCGCAGGTACGGGAGGATTGCTGGTGAACATTGATGCACGGATCGCGGAACGGTTTGGACTGGACGAGCAAGCTATGCAGCGGTTGCATGGCTTGCTTGACGCTATCGAAGCGGCTCCCATGAACCTGACCGCATGGCGGGGCGACGCCCTTTGGGAGCGTGGGGTGTGGGACTCGCTGCTGCTGTTGCCTTGGATAGACCAATTCGGCACGCAGTTTCTCGATATTGGCAGTGGTGCCGGGTTTCCGGGGATGGTGCTGGCGATAGCCCGGACCCGCAGCCGTTGGACCCTATTGGAGTCGCGGGCTCGGCGCGCCGAGTTTTTGCAGGAGACCGCGGGGCGTCTTGGCCTGGACGAGGTCCGGGTCGCGGCGGAGCGCGCCGAGGAATGGATATGGCAGGATGCGCTTTTGCGGGAAGGCTTCGACGCGGTTACGATGCGCGCCGTCGCCGGGACCCGGGCATCACTGGAATTGGGATTGCCGTACGTGCGGACAGGCGGCAGGTTGCTGTTGCCAAAGGGATCGGATGGGCTGGCCGATGTTCAGGCGGAAGCTGAATGGATGGCGCGGTTGGGCGGAGGACGGATAGAGGCTGCCGACAGCATTGTGGCGGGACCCGACGGTCGTCCGGGAAAGATTGTCATTGTGGAAAAGGCCGCGCCAACGCCGGAGATTTACCCCCGGCCGGCTAAACAATTGGGCATGTGAGTGGCGACACCAAGGTCGGACGGCAGGAGGCACTATGGAACGCCAAGTGGGCGTAGAGATCGATATGATTCCCCTTGAAAGGATTATGGTTAACCCTTACCAACCCCGAAAGCGCATCTCCGGGCAAGAACTCAAGCAGTTGGCTGATTCGATTCGGCGCCATGGGCTGCTCCAGCCCATCGTGGTATCCCCTATCCAACGCGGATTTCAGCTCATTGCGGGAGAGCGCCGCTATCGCGCTGCCAAGATGGCGGGACTGTCAATGGTTCCTGCCGTCGTCCGCACAGCGCAAGCCGAGGATAGTGCCGTGTTGGCGATGGTCGAAAATCTTCACCGTCAAAGTTTATCGTATTGGGACGAGGCAGAAGGTTTTTTGCGCTTGCATACAGAATTTCATTGGACGCAGAGCCAAATTGCGGAGCAGATGGGGATAAGCCAGAGCGCAGTGGCCAACAAGCTGCGTGTTTTGCACCTGGAAAGCGACATCCGTCGCCAAATCCAGCAATCCGGTCTTAGCGAGCGCCATGCGCGGCTGTTATTGACGTTGCCGACCGCGACACTGCGCCGCGAACTGCTGCGGGTTATGATCGCGGAGAAACTGACGATTCGGCAAGCCGAAGAGTGGGTGAAGAATCGGTCATCCGACTCCGGTGCCCGCCGCCTTCCCAAGACTGTCGTCAAAGACTTTCGCATCGTTTACAATGCCTTCAAGAAGACGTTGGATACGGTCGAGACTGCCGGCATGGCGGCCGAAATGACTCACGTAGAGTCCGATCATTATTGGGAGATTCGGGTTCGGATCCCTAAAAGCCAGGAGGGGTAGGTTTGGGGCGCGTCATTGCGGTGGCCAACCAGAAAGGCGGCGTAGGCAAGACAACGACGGTCATCAACTTGGCTGCCTACTTGGCCGATTCCGGAAAGCGTGTCCTCACGGTTGATATCGACCCGCAAGGAAACACCACAACCGGGCTGGGAATCGACAAAAGCTTGGTGGATGTGTCCATTTATGATGTACTACTGGGCGGCGAGCCGTTAGTCGAGGCACTGACGGCGACCGATGTTGTGGGACTGCATCTGCTGCCGGCCACGATGGATTTGGCTGGGGCCGAGGTCGAATTGTCCCAGGCGACCGACCGGGAGCGTTTGTTGGATCGCCAATTGTCGAGAATCCGGGACCGCTATGATTATGTGTTTGTCGATTGCCCGCCATCCCTGGGGCTCTTAACCATCAACGCACTGACGGCGGCTGATGCCGTGATGATACCTATGCAGTGCGAGTTTTTCGCGTTAGAGGGGCTTAGTCAGCTGCTTTCCACGATTGATTTGGTGAAGGAGCGCCTCAACCCCCGGTTGCGGCTTGAGGGTGTGTTGCTGACAATGTATGACGCGCGGACCAACCTTGCAGCGCAGGTAGCAGACGAGGTGCGCAAACATTTTCATCAACAGGTGTATCAAGCCGTGATACCACGGACGGTGCGGCTCAGTGAGGCGCCCAGCCATGGGCAGCCGATATTGCGCTACGATCCCAAATCCCGCGGGGCGGAGGGATATCAACGGTTGGCACAGGAGGTGATGCAGGGTGGCTAAAGCGCGTGGATTGGGCCGCGGCCTGTCGTCTTTGATTCCCGAGAAGGTCGTCCCGCAGGATGGTGTGGAGGCGACCCGGCGGGGCGTAGAATCGGTCCCGTTGGCGAAAATTACGGCCAATCCGTATCAACCGCGGAGGCACTTCGCCGAAGAAGCGCTTCATGAGCTGGCGGACTCCATTCGGACCCATGGAGTTATTCAACCGGTTCTCTTGCGCGCGATGGCGGGCGGATACCAATTGGTAGCCGGAGAACGCCGGGTGCGTGCGGCGCGCATGGCGGGTCTTGAGGAAATTCCGGCCCTGGTCAAGGACATCACGGACCGAGAAGCGATCGAGTTGGCGTTGGTGGAGAACCTCCAGCGCAGCGATTTGAACCCGATGGAGGAAAGTCAGTCCTACAACCGGCTGATTGAGGAGTTTCAATGGACCCAGGAGGAGATCGGGGTCCGGGTTGGCAAGTCTCGGAGCCACATTGCCAACTATCTGCGTCTCCTCCAGTTGGAAGCGCCGATTCAGGAGATGCTGTCCCAACAGGCGATTACGGTTGCGCATGCGAAGGCGTTGCTGTCGGTGGACGGGACCCAGCGGATGCCACTCGCCCAACGGTGTGCCGGCGAGGGATGGACGGTAAAGCAATTGGAGGCCGCTATTAAGCGCGGGGACCTCCCCGCCTCGCCCAAGCCGCGCGAGGATGTGCATCTCAAGTCGGTGGAAGCCGGACTGAGACGGCGGTTCGGTACTAAAGTGACCCTGCGGGGAGATAGTACCAAGGGGCGGATCGAAATCCCCTACCGCAGCCTCGATGAGCTGGAGCGGCTATTGGCGTTGCTCGAAGATCAGGACAGCAGCGGCCCGTCTGGAGGGTTTGTGGTGTAATGTTCCTCGAGGAACATTTTCGAGGAACCAAAATCTGGGAAAGAAAGGCTTCCTTAGCTAGATGGGACACTTGTTGGGCGCGTTAATCAACGGAGCCGGCGCCCTTTTGGGTTCCGTTGTCGGCATCTTTTGGGGCGGACGCCTGTCCACGCTGTTTCGGCAGCAGGCCATGCGCATTATGGGGCTCGTGGTCTTGGTCATTGGGATTAAGATGGCCATCCCGCTGAACGATCCGGTGAACACCCTGGTCTCTGTGGTGGTCGGTGCCTGGGTGGGTTCCCTGTTGAGAATTGGGCAGCGTCTGGACTCATTCGGCGCGTGGGTGGAAAAGCGGGCGGGACGCCCCGGATTCATGCAGGGATTCATCTCGGCGGCGTTGATTTTCAACGTAGGAGCCATGGCCATTGTTGGGGCCTTGCAGGCCGGCCTCTCCTCCCGCCCCACTATTTTGGAGACCAAGGCGGTGCTGGATGGGGTCACCAGCTTGCTGCTCGCGTCCACGGCTGGATGGGGCGTCATCCTGGCTGCCCCATTGACCTTTGTCTATGAGGGCGCGCTTAGTTTGGCCGCCGGCTTGCTGAAGAACTTTCTAGCCGGGGCGCTTCTCACCGATCTCAGTGTGGTGGGCGGTATCCTGATCGCGGCGATTGGGCTCAATTTTCTTTCGGAAAAAACCCTCGTCAATATCGCTGACCTGCTTCCGGCACTGGTTCTAACGGTTATACTAGGTTGGTTGAAACTTCAAGGTGTTTCGTTCGTCTAATTCGTAGGGGGTTCCCGCTGTGGCGATACCGACCATTGATTTGGCTTATGGGGCATTAGGACTAGCCCTGGTGGCTGTTGTTTTGGCTATATGGGGACTCACATCCGCAGCCCGTGTGCGCCGCCGGTATCTGAGCGCATTCGGCGATGAGAGACCGGAAAACGTGGAGCAGTTGGTGGCTGCGCTGCACGAAAGGCTGGACGCGTCGCTGGACCGATTTGACGGGTTTGACGGACGGCTCGATGGGCTGGAGTCCCGCATGGGACAAGCGATTAACCGGGTGGGATTGGTGCGGTTCAATCCGTTTATGGATACCGGATCGGATTTGTCCTTTTCGGCTGCTCTGTTAAACGATCACGGCGATGGGCTAATCCTGACCAGTCTTTGGGGCCGGGACGAAGTGCGCCTCTATGCCAAGCCCATTCAAAAGCAAGATAGCCGCTACGTATTGAGCCAGGAAGAAAAGCAGGCGTTGGACATGGCCAAGAATGACCGTGGAGCCGGAAACCTGCTGGTTAAAGGTTCAAGCTAAGCCTCAGGGCATCGGCGATGACATCCGCCATGCGCATAACGAGCGCCAGGCGCGTATTTTGTAGCACGTAATAATCCATGAATCCACCGATATTGACGGTGCCGGTCACATAATATTGCCCAAGGGCGGGCAACTCCTTATTGACACCGGCGCCGGGCCGAATGGCCCCGATCCCCAGAGTGACCGCACCCACCGCCTCGGGTTTGCCCAAGGACGCGTCAATCGCTAAACAACGCGCGCTCCTGACCCGGGGGTGGCTGCGCATAAAGTCGCCCAGATTGCTGGCGTGCACCGGTTGCTCCAGCGTACCGTACACCGGGCACACCAACCGAGGCACAGATTGCAAGCGGGTGCCCACCAACGGCCCCAAGGCATCCCCGGTGGCCCGGTCAGTCCCGATGCAGAGAATGGCTTCCGGCGGACCGGATTCCCTCCACAGCCACTGGAAGCCCAGTACAAGTTCCTCGCGGCAGTTGGGTCGATCTATCCGTGTACGAAACTCGGACGGCGCTCTGCCCTTCGATGATTTGCCTGCCGCGCGGTCCGCCAATACCCTCTTCCCTCTTTCACGTCAACTTCGACCTGGCCGTCGGCCAAACCTATGCTTATTTTACCCGACCCGAGATATAGATGTACCAGAGGGGACGGGATTACAATGAAAGCATCATTGTGGGGGGTGGCCCTCACCTACGTGGGTGCTGTGATTGGGGCAGGCTTTGCTAGCGGCCAAGAGATCTATCAATTCTTTGCGCGTTTCGGCACCTCCGGCATTATGGGCATTGCTGTGGCCGGGCTGATGTTCGGTATCTTGGGGTATCTGGCCCTGGAACGCGGTCGGAAGGAGAACGTCGGGAGCTTTGGGGCGCTCCTGGGGTCACTCTATCCGCGGTCGGTCGTGCGGGTGGCCGAGGGGGTCACGACAGCCTTCTTAGTGATTGGTTTAGGGGTTGTTTCGGCCGGTGGCGGAGCCGCGGTTCATCAGCTCATCCACCTTCCGCTCTTGCTGGGGGGAGCTCTGACCATCGTCGCCATCCTCGTGGTCGCGATGCGGGGAACGGCGTCGGTGGTGAGGGCCAATAGCATCCTGGTGCCCTACTTAATTGTTTTGGTCGTGCTGGTGGCGGCCCTGTCCTGGTCGCATCCGGCTTCGGGGCCCGCTTCTAGCGGGTCAGGATGGCTTTTGGCAGCCTTTTTATATCTGTCGTATAATGTCTTCACGGGAATTATGGTATTGCTGGGTCTAGGCAGAGAACTGGCATCGCGCCGGCAAAGCCTGGCCGCTGCTGCCTTGGGCGCCATAGTTCTATCAGCTTTGGCATACCTCGAGCACCATGCGTTGGCGACCACTGCCCACCCGGGTGCATTGCCCATGGTGGATATAGCCGCCCACTTGCACGCCGTGTGGGGCATCTTGTTCGGTGTGAGTTTGTGGATTGCGTTGTTCACAACCGGCGTGGCAGAGGCATACGCACTCCGGGAGCAGTATGGGAACCGATTATTATGGCTCTGCGGGGCGACCTTTCTTTTCGGCATCCTAGGGTTCGAAAGACTCGTCGCGCTGTTGTACCCCTTGATGGGTATCGTGGCCGTGATGTTGTGGGCTCCATTAATCTATCGTAGAAATCGCGGTGTCCCGGGAGGATAAGTCGTGGCAGAGTGGGAGGAGCGCGGTCGAGCTCTGTTGCAGCAGGGCACCGATGCGTGGGAGAGCGGTAATCGGGAACGGGCCGAAGAAGTGTTTAACCAAGTTTTGGAGGAGTTCCCGGAACGCCCCGAGGGCTATAACAAGGTCGGCGTAGTCATGGCCGAGACAGGCCGGTTAAGCGAGGCGGAACAATACTTTTTGCGCGCTCTAACTCAGGACCGGCAGCACGCCCCGGCGTTGACTAATTTGGGCAATATCTATTTGGAGCGCGGGGAGACCGAGCAGGCTATCCAGCATTACATGCTGGCCTTGCAGAGCGATCCGGAATACCCACCGGCCCACCGCAACCTGGCCGTGGCGTATCGGCGCCAGGGCAAATATTCGTCGTTTGTGTCTTCTTTTAAAAAAAGTCAAAAGCTGGATGACCGGCGGGCACGCCAGCAGTTTCGGGATCGGCGTTTGGGACAAGCTCGCGCGGGCCACAGCGGTCCACGGCTGACGATACCCCCCTTTGTTTGGTGGATCTTCATCGGCATCGGTGTTGTCCTTATCTTGACGGTGGTGCATCGATGAGGCAGCGTCCTGTCCGGGTGCCTGGCCTAGCACGGGTGGTTGGCACGCTCGCTATTATTGTGCTGCCGCTGGCGGTTGTGTGGGAGGCCCGGGCTTATGACACCCTGCACGCGACCCTGCCGGTGTACGCGATCCTCTTTCTCTTAGTCACCCTGGTGGCACAGCTAGGTCTGATTATGCGCCGGTGGGGTAATATAAATTTGGGACGGTTTTTGTTCGATTTGGCATTGTCAGTGGTTGCCGGCGCCGTATCCTGGGGCGTCGTCCACGTCGCCGTTCACCGCGGCGGCGGTCCGGTTGACCCGTCACTAGTCGCAACAATTTTCGCCTACATATTGGCCATATGGTCGGGCCAGCACCCGTAAACTAGGGGGAATCGGGCAATGGGATGGGTGGATCTGGTACTGGCGGGGTACTTGGTTCTCGGCGCGGTCTATGGTTTGCGTCGAGGACTAGTGTGGGTCGGGTTTAGTCTCGTCGGATACATTGCCGGGGTCATTATTGCCCAGCGTACGTCCAAGGCGATTACCCAAATGATTGTGACCGCGGCCCCTATTCACCAATGGGTGGAAAAATACTTGCCATCCCCGGCGTCTCATATCCCAGGGGCTCGCCTGCAGGCCTGGCACCTGGCCCACACCGTGGTTGGCCTGTTGGTCTTTCTTCTCATTGTGGGCGCCGTCGAGTTCGCCGGGCGCAGCGTGGGATCCGTGGCCAGCCAAGGCGTGAAGATCTTCCCGTTAACGTCCCTGCTCAACCGGTTGGGCGGCATCGTGGTTGGGATTGCCGAGCACGGCGTCGTGGCAGGATTGGTGTTGACCCTCCTCATGGCGGTCCCCGCTATCCACCAGTCGCCCTTGAGCCAGTCCATCCACCATGCCACACTGGCTGATACGCTCATGTCGTTTTTTAAGCACTTGTCCATTCTGCCAGGCGGCAAGTACTTGTGATGCGTCGACACGCGGGGCGCTGGTCGGAAAGGAATCGACACGATGGATAGACCGCGATATGCGATCAATGATTTGGTGGAGTTAAAAAAGGCGCACCCATGCGGCAGCCGTATTTGGCAAATTTGGCGCACCGGCATCGATTTCGGGTTGAAGTGCCAAGGATGCGGCCATCGCGTCATGATGCCCCGCAAAGACTTTGAACGGGCCGTGAAAAAGCATATGCCAGCCGCTCCCGGCCCTGATGGAGCCGCATCGGAGCGATAGTGTTCCTCGAGGAACACGACGGAGAGCGTGGCATGGGCCCGCGATGGTGGGCGGTGCGGCGCTCGTTGCCTTCAGCGACCCAAACTGCTATACTATGGGCGTTTGGGTCTTGGCCCACACCACCCTGCTCTGCTGTGATGCAGAGCCCCCCGAAAGGGAGTCCGTGGAGGAGGTGACAGATTTGGCTCAGTATGAGCTCATGTACATTTTGAAACCCGACTTGGCGGAAGAAGCTCAGCAGGCTGCCTTCGAAAAGGTGCAGCAGACTGTTGAAGGCGCGGGCGGAACCGTCGAAAAGACGGATAAGTGGGGCCGCCGCAAGTTGTCCTACGAAATCAACGACTACAGCGAAGGCGTTTATGCAGTTGTTAATTTCCAAGGCGACGGCGCAATTTCCAACGAAATTACCCGCCTGCTCAACATTAACGAGGATGTCATTCGGTCCATCGTTATTCGCCTGGATGACTAAGGGAGAGGACGTCACAAATGCTTAACCGCATTGTGTTAATCGGGAGACTCACGCGCGACCCTGAGATGCGCTACACGCCGCAGGGCGTGCCGGTAGCGTCATTTTCGCTGGCGGTCGATCGCCCGTTCGCCAATCAGCAGGGCGAGCGCGAAACAGACTTCATTGATTGTGTGGCCTGGCGGAAGCTGGGCGAGACCGTGGGCAATCACTTGACGAAGGGACGCCTCGTGGCGGTCGAAGGCCGCCTGCAGGTTCGCAGCTATGAGGCCCAAGACGGCAGTAAGCGCCGGGCGGCTGAGGTGGTCTGTGACAGCGTTCGTTTCTTAGATCGTCCGCGTGATGGCCAAGCGCCGCACGACGGTGGATTCGGCTCGGACGAGCCTGAGTTGCCTGACGACCTCCCCTTCTAACGAGAACACGAAAGGAGGTCCCGTATGCGTAAGGAACGCGGCCGACGGCCTAAAAAGAAGGTTTGCGGATTTTGCGTCGACAAAGTGGAGCGGGTGGACTACAAGGAAGCAACCCGTCTTCGCCGTTACATCACCGAACGCGGCAAGATTTTGCCCCGTCGAATTTCTGGAAACTGCGCAAAGCATCAGCGGCAGTTGACTGTGGCGATAAAACGGTCCCGAGTCATGGCGCTCTTGCCTTTCACGATTGAATAAATGCACAAGAGCACGCCCCCATGGCGTGCTCTTCTGACTTCTGCGGTCAGGAGTGGGCGGCAATGCTTAACGATGCAGGTTCGGCGAAGAAGCTCATGGCAGTCGAATGGCTCAAAGCAGAATTGTTGTCCGAAGAAGGGGATTTGTTCCGAGCCCTGATCAACGGTCCAGAAGACCGTATCCTCGATGCGTTGGCTGGCGTCCTGATTACGACCTATACCCTGGGCCAGCGTCTCGGAATTAGCCCGCCTCGACTGGAGGAACGGGCCATTCAGCGCTTGAATCGTTCGCTTAGTGAGGATCAAGAGTTGGAGGAGTGGTTCGGCGACTTGAGCCGGCTGGTCCGGTACTTGAGTCGTCGCGATGGGAAGCCGATGTGAGGAGTGGGGTCCATGCGGGTCATCTTTCAGTCCGATGTGAAAGGG
>JAJZBJ010000027.1 GCA_021798975.1 Bacillota bacterium
CCCCACAGCACCCGAATGATGGACTCGCTGTTGTTTTCGGTGAGGCTCACCACGCCTCCAGGCATCCGCGCTTCGATGCGCCGTGCAAACGCCCGGACGGTCTCTTTGGCGTTGATGTAGTGCGTATGCAACCCGGGCCCGGACTCCACCCACTCCAACTCGCTGGCCGCCGCGGCCGCCAGGGCGGTGCTGGGTGTCGGGCCCAGCGTGCCGGCATTGAGATACGTGGATGTCAGCGCCGCTGGTATGAGCAGCTTGAGGTCATATCCCTGCACGATTTACCCCTTTCGAAGAATCCTGGACTCCGCGACCCGCCCGGCGCGGGGTCCCTGGAACGCCACCTCGACGACCGTACCCGCCTCCGCCTTGACCACCCATTCCACATAGGCCCGCTGGCTGGCGGGCGGCGACCAACTGTCCTGGCTGCCATAGCCGTCCAAGTGACCCAGCGGAGCGGGCGACTGGCCGGCGACCATGGTGAAGTTCCCGGTCAACTCCGCCGTGATGTCCTCCATCATCAAGTCTTTGCCTTTGTCAGTGCTGGTCGTGGGCAAAAACCCAGCGTTTGCGACCTCGGCCACAATCCGATACACATTGCCGCCCTCAGACGCCACGTGCAGCGCGGAGATGGTCAGCTTGGGCGTTGAGAGGCCCAAGCGAGTCAAGAACGCCGACACGTGCGCGCACTCTTCCGCCAAGAATGCCGGCGGCGGGTTCTGGACCACGAATTTGGGATTGAGACCGCCGATTTCCACCGCGCCAAAGTCGGGGTGCTCAAAGGGTGTCCACGGGAACAGGCCGTTCTCCGGCACCTCCCGCTCGACCCAGGCATAAATCTTCCGGTCATCCTCGGCGTCCTGTTCCGGGGTCAGCGCCATCAGCCCTCTCACCCCGTGCTCCGCGTAGCCCCGTGCTCCCGCGTGGCGCGGCAAGTCCCAGATCTCCACGGTAAAGCCCAACACGCCGAAGTGGTCATACATCCAATCATCCGCCGCCCCTGGCATCAGCACCTTTTCGTGCCCGCTGGCGAAAATCCGGTAGTTGGATCCGGCGAAATATCCGCTCACCTGCGATCCCATCTCCGCCACCCGCGTAAAGAGAAACCGGTCGGTCTCAGACAACGTGTGGTCGTCCCCCGTCGAGGGCTGCCGCAGAATCACCCCGCCCGAGGTATGCAGCGCCACATAGGCGGCAACATTGCCATGGCGGTGGATAAAGGCCGTCAAATGGCGCAGCTCCGGCTCCGACAGAGGATACGGGCCGGCCCCGGGCTGCCCCGTTTCCCCGGCCCAGCGGATGGGGAAGTTGCGGTTGAAGTCCATGCCCTGCCGGCGTGCTCCCTTGGCCTTGGCCCAAGCAGGCAAAGACCCCGTGTCGGAGGTGCGGTCAATCCGGCCTTCCGGAAGTACGTGGTAATAGGTGCCGCCCAGCTCGCCCGGCTGGCGCCGCCGCATCACCCGCGGATCCAGCTCGTCCACTGCATAGGCGCCGTCTTCGGCGGGCACGCGCATGAAGAGAATGTATCCATCGCCATTCACGTCCTCGGGGATGAACCCTTCAGGCGGCTTGGAGTAGGGGTAGATGTGCGGACTGGAACGCACCCGATGGGGCGTCGTCAGGTAAAGTTCCGCCCCATCGATGGAAATACGCGGCACTACATAGACGGTGTGGTGATCGAGCAACTCCTTGGCCTCGGGATTGGCGGGGTAATTCTCCAAACACCAGTGAATCCAATACATCGCCACGGCATTTCCGGCCACCTCGCCGGCATGAATGTTGGCATCCACAAAAATCGCGGACTTGGTCTCCGGAGCCCCTGTGGCGCGGTTGGTCAAGGTCACCCCCGCCATGTTCCGCCCTTGGCGGCTTTGGCCAATCACTTCCACCGCCATGAACTCGGGATAGCGCTGCTCCAGTTCCCGCAAGTCATTCCACATGGCATCGTAGGTCCAATATTGTGCTGTCATCCGTTTTGCCTCCGCACTCAAAATGGGTCCGAACCCGCTGACCCTGTGATACCGAACTTCTCGTCCTGCCCTGTAAACTCCTGCCGTTTTCCCACTAAATACAGCGCTTCCCGGAAGTGAGGGGGCTGAAAGTTGACGGAGGAGGACCGAGAAGGCATGATACAGAAAGACTGGACGAGATCGGACGAGAATTTCAGAGGAGCTGAACTATGCGCATCGGATGCCACCTCAGTATTGCCAAGGGTTTCGCGGCGGCGGTCAAAGCCGCACCGCCGCTCGGCGCCAACGCCTTCCAATATTTCACCAAGAATCCCCGCGGCTTCCGGAATGCTAAGCCGCTCGACCGCGTGGATGCCGAACGCGGCCGGGCTTTGATGCAGGAACTGGACCTGGTGGCCGTAGGCCACACCCCCTATTTGATTAACTTGGCCACACCCGAAGAAGAGCTGTTCCAAGTATCGATTGACGCGTTGGTACAAGACCTGGTAATTGCCGAAGCGCGCGGTACCTACGGGGTGGTGGTCCACTGCGGCAAACCCAAGGATCAAGGCCGGGACTGGGGCATTGAGCGCATGCAGAATGCCCTGAAGGCCGTCTTGGAGCGCAACACCACCGAAGGGGTGACCATTCTCATCGAAAACACCGCCGGTCAAGGCTCCGAGATTGGCACCACCCTGCCTGAGCTCTTGGCGATTGTGGAGCCCTTCTCGGCCGAGCAGGTCGGCATTTGCTTTGACACACAGCACGCGTTCGCGGCGGGCATGGTGTCCCCCGACAATCCGACCGCCTTCGAGGGCTTCGCGCGGGAAGACTTCATGAAGCGTCTCAAGGCCATCCACTTGAACGACAGCAAGGTGGAGTTCAACGCGCGGAGGGACCGGCACGAATTGATCGGCCAGGGCCATCTGGGCCTCGCCGGAATCGGCGCCCTCGTCAATGATCCGCGCTTGGCCGACATTCCGTTCTATTTGGAAACACCGGTCGAGAAAGAATCCCAGTACGCGGACGAGATTGTCACGGTCCGCTCACTGATCCACTAAGATCCGAGGAGGACCTATGGCCGCTCGACTGATTTTCAATCCCACAGCCGGACAAGGCAAGGCCCAAGCCCTTTTCGAAGCAATTCAACCGTATCTGGACGACACGGTGGACGTGGTGCGCACCCAAGGTCCCGGCCATGCCACCGACCTGGCCCGTGAAGTGGCCGACCAAGAAGATCTGACGGTGATTTCGCTCGGTGGCGACGGGACCCACCATGAGGTGATTAACGGTCTCATGCCCCTGGGGAAAGCCATCTTTGCGGTGCTCCCGGCGGGAACGGGCAACGACTTTGTCCGCATTCTGTCGTACCCCAAAAACCCGCGCGAGATGCTGGAGGTCGCCCTGCACGGCCGGGAGCAGCCCATGGATATCGGGCTCGCCAATGACCAATACTTCTTGACCGTCTCGGGCGTGGGATTCGATGCCGAAGTTGCCGGCTGGGTCAATGCCCACGACAAGCAGGGCAACGGCACCTGGATTTTCCTGCGCGGCATCTTGCGCCACCTGGTGCGCTATCAGTCCGCCCCCATGACCGTCGCATACCAGGATCAGGCCGAATCCCTAAATACCTTCATGCTGGCCGCGGGCAACAGCCGCTATTATGCCGGCGGGATGTCGATCTGCCCCAGCGCGGTCGTGGATGACGGCCGCTTTCAAGTAATCTGGGTTAAAGACCTGCCCCGTCTGGGAGTCCTCCCGCTCTTGGCCAAGGTCTTCCGCGGCACGCATGTTCACCACCCCGCCGTGAAATCCTTTGACACAGACGCGCTCCGCATTGACGGGCCGCCGGAAATGCTAGTGCATGCGGACGGAGAAATTATCGGGCACTTGCCGGTGACGATGTCGGTACTCCACAACGCCATTCGGGTGCGGATGGGAGGATAAGCATGGCTCACTGGCCGACCGAGTGGCCGCCCTTCTTGTGGGGCGCGGCCACGTCGAGCCACCAGATTGAGGGCGGACAAACCAATGACTGGACCCGGTGGGAAGACAGCGGCCGCGGGACGGAGCCTTCCGGCCGGGCCGCCGGGCACTGGGAACTGTGGGAGTCCGACTTTGAGCTCATGAGCCGCCTGGGCCTCAACAGCTATCGGTTTTCCCTCGAGTGGAGCCGCATCAATCCCCAGCCGGACGTCTTCGACCACCATGCGCTGGCTCGCTACCGACAGATGGCCGAGCGTCTGCGAACGCTGCATATTACCCCCCTTTTGACGCTGCATCATTTCACGCTGCCGCAGTGGGTCGCGGACCGCGGGGGATTTCTACACCCGGACGCAGCCCGCTGGTTCACCCGCTATGTGGATCAGGTCATGGACGCATTGGGCGACCAAATCGATTTGTACGTGACCATTAACGAGCCCTTGGTGCTGGTGGTGATGGGATACTTGATGGGGTTGTGGCCGCCAGGCGCCCATGGGTTTCGACGCGCCTTCGCATTAATCCGCCGTCTGGCTGAGGTGCACCGGGCCGCCTATGAGGCCGTGAAAGCCAAAAAACCCACCGCTTGGGTGGGATTGGCCCATCACGTGATTGCCTTCCACCCGTGGCAGCCCACCCCCTGGGATCGCGCCACGGCGGCGCTGCTGCACTATTTAATGAACCGCCGCTTCGTACGCATGGCGGAGCCCTGGCAGGATTTCATCGGCATCAACTACTACACCCGTCAATACGGCCACTGGTCAAAGGGGCTGCATCCCATTCAAAGCCGAAGCGGCATCCCTGTGAGCGATCTCGGATGGGAAATCTACCCCGAGGGTCTCGGCGAAGTGCTGGCCCAGGTGGGCCGGTACCAGAAACCCATCCTCATTACCGAGAACGGCATCGCCACCCAGAACGATGCCCTGCGCATCCAATACCTAAAGAGCCATCTAAAAGTTGTCGAGCAAGCCCAGTTGGACGGGTTGCCGGTACGCGGCTATTTCCACTGGTCACTCCTGGACAACTTTGAGTGGGCGGAAGGCTTTAGCCCCCGGTTCGGCCTGGTGGGGGTTGATTATGCCACGTTGAAGCGCACCCCGCGCGCCAGTGCCTCCGCTTACGAAGCCATTATCCGCGCCAACCAAGGGCTGTACCCCATCAACGTACCGTAAGCGTCGGCACGACCGGCTTCATGTCCTTGAAGCATGCCAGGTACTGGTCGCGCGACAAGCGCGCTTCCTCGAACAGCGTGGTCACACTCTCGACAGCGATGACGGGCTGCCAGCTGATTGCGCGCCGATATCCCTGCACCAACTCGGCGCGTGAAGCATCCGGCATGGGAAGACTGGTCATGGACCGACCCAGCCGCCGTACGGCTTCCACGTCTTGGACCATCGGCTCGGTCGGCAAAGACGCCGTCAGCCCCTCCTGGTCCAAGATGGTGCGGCAAGCCGCGGCATCCAGCCGCCCCCGGCGCTCGGCCAGCCGCACCTCAAACGCCCCCACCCGCAGCGGGAATTTCTCTTTGGGCCAATCGCCGATAATGGACACAATTTCGTCGCGGAGCAAGGTTTCTTCGGTTTCCAGTTCTTTCAGCTGGCGCCGCAAGTGCCCCAGGCGCGTGACGGCCCGGGCCAGTTCCGGCGAGACGCGCTCGGCGTGTTGATCAGATTCCATGGCTTTTCCCCCTCATCCCATTCATAGGACAAGGCCGGGAAAATATGCCGGTTATCCGCGCGCCCGGTGCGCCAAAATGCGGGCCGGATCCAGCACCAGCGGTCCGTCGCGGCGAATCCGCACCGTGGCAGTCTCATCCGGCTTCAAGACCACGGTCCGCTCGCCGTCCAGCGCCAACGTGGCGCCATCAGGCCCGGCTGTGAGGAGCACCGGTTCGTCGAAGGCGACCCGCCGCGCCGCCTGAATCACAAACGGTGCCATGAGCCCGGGTGCCAAGACCGCCGAAGTCGGCGGACCATCCTCGCCCAGGGTAAGATGGACGCCAAAATCATCGGCTGACGCCACCGGGCTTTCGTACCCCCCGACATTGGAGAGTCCCGGCCGCACCGCATCCGCGACCGCCAAGACCAAAGCCTGGACGTCATCGGGGTCCCACACCGCCATGGCGCCGGTGTAGTTCTGCCGGGTCAACGCCACATCGATTAGCGCTAATTCTTCATGGCCATTGGGAAGCGAGACATGGCAGAGCTTGGCCCGGTTCCCGACCTCCGCGGGATCCAGTCCCCCGGCTAAGTAACGCGCCGCCGCATACCCGGCAGCTGTTTGGTCGCCCAAGTAGCACGCCACATTGTTCGTGCCGCCGGCAATGGGCAGGACCGGCACGCGGGGACTGGCTTGGGCGACATTGCGCTGCGTGCCGTCTCCGCCCACCACAACCAGCGTCTCCGCTCCCGCCTCGACCAGCATATTAACCCAGAGTACGGTGGAATCGTCGGAGCCCGCAGGAGCCCGCACCAGCCGGATGGGCACCTGCCCGCCCACCTCGCTCTGAATCCAGGCGAAAAATCCCTGCATATCTTCCGGCAGCAACACCTCGACGTCCGGGACGTCCGCAATCCCGGCTAAAATACGCCGGGCGACCAAGGCCTTCTCGGGCGAGGATTGCAGTGACGCATAGGCGACCAGCCGGCGAATGTCACGGCCCGCCATGGGGTTGATGATGAGACCAATAGCGTGTGTTGTCATGGCAGCAGCGAGGCCTGTACCCCCAATTTTTCGAGCAAAGTGGATAGCATGTCGACCTCATCGGACGACAGCGATTGGAGGATATTGTGAATCCAATCTTGCTGGCGCTCGCGGGTCGCATCGAGAACCTGGGCCCCCTCAGGCGTGAGCGTGAGCCACACGATGCGGCGATCCTGGGGATCGCGTTCCTTGGCCACCAATGCGCGCCGCTCCAACGAGTCGATCGCCCGGGTGGCCGTGGGGCCGGCGATGCGGAGCATCCCCGCCATCACCATCGCGGTGACCGGCTGGACAGAGCGCAGAATGGCCAGGGCCTCAAACTGCGTGGTCGACAAATCCGAGTCGCCCTGATCGCGGAATTGCCGTTCAAATTCCCGGATTAACTGGAATACCCGATCAAATATTTCCGCTTCTTGAGCCATCCGAAGCCCACCTCGTCCTTACCATACCCCTTTTCGGGCCGTTCGCCAACGGAACTTGATGGACGAGGATTCGCATTCCACCCCCAAAACGAGTAAGATACAGAAAGCTGACTGAGAGGCAGGGAGGGTGTTTGTTGGCGCAAACCTATGATGTCCTGCTGGTGCGCCACGGCGAAAGCGAGGCGAATGCCGCCGGCCGTTTCGCCTGTTCCTTGTGGGATCCGCATTTGACCGAAACCGGAAAGACCCAAGCCCAGCTGTTAGCGGAGCAACTCAAAGACGCTCCGATCCACCATCTGGTCACGAGCCCCCTGGCGCGCGCCCAGGAAACGATTGCGCCCTTGGCCGAGATGCTGGGCATCACCCCCGCCATCTTGCCCGACTTGGCGGAAGTGGATTTGGGGCAATGGGACGGTGCCCGCTTGGCGGACTTAGAGGCCGCCAAGAGTGGGGCTTTTGAAGCCTGGCGGCGCGATCCGGAAGCGAATCCGCCTCCCGGCGGCGAGTCCATATTGACGGTGGGCCGGCGGGTCCTGTCGACCCTGGAGCAGTTTGTCACTGCTCGCGAACCCGGCCTCACGGTGGCGGCCACCCACTCCGACTGCATCAAGGGCGCGTTGCTGGTGGTCACCAAGGCTGCGGGACCTGCTGCCCGCACCTTGTTCGTGCCCAATTGCGGGCAACTTCTCATCCGCTACTTGCCCAAGTTCCACCGCTGGGTCATGGTGCTCGGACCGTACGCCCTCAGTCACTAAGGAGCGAGGTGCCGGATACCCCGTCAAAGAGATGCCAGCGGCGCTCGTCCAGCGTCAGCGACACGGTCTCTCCCACCCGCCCCGTCCACGCGTTGGACGTCCGGGCAATCACGCTGGTCGATCCGATATCGCCATAGACGAGCGTCTCATGGCCCATGGGCTCAATCACCCGGACAACCGCCTGCAACCCGCCATCGCCCACATCACGGCTGACGGTCAAGTCCTCCGGCCTAATCCCCAAGGTTGTTTTTTCGACCTGGATGCCCGCCAGAGCCCCCAGGACGCGCTGCGGCACGGCCAGCCGCTGCCCCTCGATCGCGGCATACACTGCCCCGTCGCGGCGCTCCAGATGCACCGGCATCAGATTCATGGGCGGCGTGCCGACAAAGGTGGCCACAAACTGATTGGCGGGGCGATGATAAATGTCGTCCGGGGAGGCTGCCTGCTGCACCACCCCATCCTTCATCACAACAATGCGTGTTCCCAAGGTCATCGCCTCAGTTTGGTCGTGGGTGACATAGAGGGTCGTGGTGCCCAACCGCTGGTGCAGTCGCTTCAGCTCCACCCGCGTTTGGGTGCGCAGCTGGGCATCCAGGTTGGACAGCGGTTCGTCCATCAGAAACGCCGCCGGGTCGCGCACAATAGCCCGGCCCAGGGCCACGCGCTGCCGCTGCCCGCCGGATAGTTCCTTGGGCCGGCGCTTTAAGAGGTTCTGAAGCCCGAGCATCTCCGCCGCATCGCCGACACGCTTTGCGATCGCATCCCGCGGCACCCCGTGGAGCTTTAATCCAAAGGCCATATTGTCGTATACCGTCATGTGGGGATAGAGCGCGTAGTTCTGAAACACCATGGCGATGTCGCGATCTTTCGGCGCCGCCTGGCTCACATCCTGGTCCCCGATATAAATGGCACCGGACGTGGATTCCTCCAGCCCCGCCACCATCCGCAAAGTGGTCGTTTTGCCGCAGCCCGACGGGCCAAGCAGCACCAGAAACTCATGATCGTTTATGGTCAATGTGACATCTTCTACGGCAGACACGGCGCCAAACCGTTTGGACACGTGCTCCAGTCGAACGCTGGCCATGGACTGACTCCTCCTGGCATCGAGAATGTTAACGCAGGCGAATCTCGAGAAATGGAATGGTCATCTCTTCAGCGGAACGGCCGCCGTGGTTGGCCGCCCGCTGGGGCTGGCGGTCCGGATCCCAAGCCCAGACCACGCCATCGACCGTTTCCAACAACCAATTGCCCAGCCGTCCGCGCACTTCCGGCCGCACCTCCGGGCCCATCTCACCCGTTGCGAAGAGCTGCTCCGCCGGGCGCAGCACCACCTGGTCGCCAAATAACTGGGCGGCGAGGCGAGAGAGCTTCTGGGCGGCCGCGCCATCCAGGGCCAGGCCGGCCATCCGATCGGTGCCCCACGGAATCACGGGCAACTCGGGCATTTGACGCCGCAGCTGCCAATACGGCAGGAACGTCTGGACCCGCTGATGCCCATGGTCCGCCACAACCCAAAGCCATACCGGCGCTCCCCCTAGGGTGCTCTTGGCGGCGAGGGAGCCGATGACGCGATCCAGCATGGTAATTTCGTCGGACCAGTCGCGGGAGAAAGGCCCCCGCACGTGGTTGACCGCGTCGAGGTGGGGCCAATAGGCGTACACGAGTCCGCTCTGGGTATCGTTGGCCGCCTCGATGAGCCGCGGTTCGAGCGCCAAGGGGGACACATAGGTGGCGATGCGGTCTGTCAAGGGATGGAGAATGCGTGTCAGCGCTCCGTCCCGCAGTCCTTCCTCCATGATAACCTGGTAGGGGACATGCCACCGCTGGGTCTCACGGTCGAGCGTGGGTTCCAGCAACTGGAACCCGGCCGGATTCGCTCGCCGCCCCAGCGTGTCCACCCAAGGAATCTCAGGCGAATGATAGACATAGCGGCCCACCAGTCCATGCCGGCCTGGCCACGAACCGGTGAGGAGGCTCGCCAGAGCCACCGGCGTCACGGAGGGAAAGACCGTCCGAATGGGTCTCAGGGCCGCGCAGCCCGATGCCAACAAGGAGGCGGTATGGGGCATGAGACCAAAATCCAAGGCGTTTTCCACCTGGTCATAGCCCAGCCCGTCAATGAGCCAGAGCAGGATGCGGTGGGTGCCGGGCTCCGCGCGCGTCGAGAGGGCGGACGACACCCTTCCCTCGGTCAGGGCGCGAAGCGCGGCCGGCACCACATCCGGCAGTGCGCCAGCACACGAATCCCAGCTCATTCGTTAATCCCCTCGCCGCGGCTCACCCCGCGAATGATGTGGCGCTGGATGAAGAGAAACAAGATCACCAAGGGCATGGTGGTCATAATCCCCGCCGCCGAGAGACGCCGCCAGTCGACCGAGTGGGCCAGCATCAACCGGGAGACCTCTACCTCCAGGGGCTGGACATTGTGGCTCACGGTCACGATTAACGGCCACTGGAACGAGTTCCACGAGCCGATGAAGATATAGAGGGCAATCGTGAAGAGGACCGACTTGGCCTGCGGCAGCGCGATTGACCACAAAAACCGCAAGTGGCTGGCTCCATCAATGCGGGCTGCGTCCCAATAGGCCTCCGGCATCGACAGGAAAAACTGCCGCAGCAGAAAAACGCCGTAGACCGAGCCCCCGAAGGGCAGAATCTGCGCCCACAGCGTGTTGAGCAGGTTCATTTCATGCAGAATGACATAGTTGGGGATGAGGAGCGCCTCGCTCGGCACCATCAACACCAACAGCACCAGCATAAAGACAACGTTGCGCCCCTTGAACTGAAAGAAGCTTAGCGCATAGGCGGCCAAGACGCTGGTGGCCAAAGCGATCGCGATGGTGGTGAAAGCAATGAACACCGTGTTGCGAAAGTACATCATCCACCGGCCCATGTGCCACACCCGCACGTACGGATGGAAGTTGAAGTCGGGAGTCAGGTGCGGCGGGTACACAAACACGTGCGCGGCCGTGTCCATCGAGGTGATAAACGCGATATAGAGCGGGAACAGGAAGGCCAGTGCGATGGCCAGGCTGATGACCGCTCGCGAACCTTTCAGCATCAGACGGCGCGAGGACCCGGGAGCCGTGCTCATTGATAAAACACCCACCTCTTCGAAATCCAATTTTGCACCAGCGTGAGTCCCAAAATGAGCAGCACCAAGAGAATCGCCATACTGGCGGCATAGGAAAAATGAAAGTATTGGAAGCCTGTTTGGTAAATCAGAAGCAGAAGCGTGGTAGTCGCATACTCGGGGCCCCCTTGCCCGCCGGACAGCGCATAGACCTGGCTGAACGCCTGCAACGTCGCGATGGTTGTCACGATGACAAGAAAGAGCAGGGTCGGCGACAAGAGCGGCAACGTGATCTGGCGAAACCGGGTCCAAGCCGACGCCCCATCGATGGCGGCGGCTTCAACCACCTGGCGCGGGATGTTCGCCAAGGCGGAGAGCACAATCACCACGTTGAAGCCCAGTCCGTGCCAGAGCGTGTAGAGGGCAACGGACGGCATCGCCATGGTGGGGCTCAAGAGCCACTGCGAGGTCGGCAAATGGAGCGCCTGCAGCACGGCGTTTAAAATCCCGTACTGCGGATTGAACATCCACAGCCATCCAATAGACGTCGCAATCACAGGGGTAATGTACGGCAAGAGCACAAAGGTACGGATCATGGCGTAATAGCGGCTCTTTTGGTCAATCAGCACGGCGATTGCCACGGCCAGGATAATGGTGGCTGGAATCATGTAGAGGGCATACAAGAGCGTGTTCTTGAGGGCCGTCCAAAAAACTGAATAGGTGAGCGCTTCCTTAAAGTCCGACAGGCCTCCGAAGGTGGTGTTGACCCCCAACAGATGGTAGTGGAAGAAACCGAGCACCAGCGATACGCCAGCCGGAAGATACGTAAAGATCAGCAGAAACGCGAACATGGGCAGCAAAAAAAGTACGGCCTTCAGCACGTCGTGCCGCGATCGCGCACGCGCTGTCCGGGGAACAGCGCTCAGATTCGGCATGGCATTAGGCCCGGAAACTGGGTTTTGCAACAACCGACTCCCCTTCCGTGAGCCGGGCGCCGGCCCGGCTCACACCTTCCAGATTGGACCTAACCCTTAATCTTCCCGGTCAGGTAGCCGGTCCCTTCGCGGTCCATTTCGTTTAGGGCCGCTCCGACACTCAACTGACCCATCAGCGCCTTGTCATAGGGTGATTCCATAGCGCCCTTGGCCGCTTCGAAGTTGGCGTTGCGGGGCTTGAACCACCAATTGGCCGGGTTGGAGAAACTGGCCGCCTGCGCCGGGTGCTTGGCGTAGAACGGCTTCATCATCTGGTACTCTTGGGGACCGAGCGGGAGATAGTTGGTGTGCTCGTCCCAGTAGGCGTTGGTCTTCGGCGAGGAGAGCCACTTCATGAACGTCCAGGAGGCCTGTTTTTGGGCCTGGTTTCCGACGTTAAACATCACCAACGAGGCGCCGTTGATGTACTGCGCCGAATGGCCGGACAATCCCGAGGGGGCTGGGATGCCGCCCATGGTGAACTTGCCGCCCACCGAGCCCTTGTCATAGGTGTAGCCGGCCGACGCGTCAATCAACATGCCGACGTCACCGGTACCGAAGTCCAGCTGATACTGGTATCCGGTGGTCAGAATCATGCTGCCATTCTTGACCCAGGAGCGCAGCATGCCGAGAGCGGTCTTGGCCTGGGGGTTGTTCAGAACGAATTTGGTGCGGTGCGTCTTGGTGGCAAATACGCGCCCGCCGTCTGCGCGCACAATGTCGAGATACTGATGCAAGGACGGCGTCCAGGCAATACCGTGGTACTTGGAGCCCAGCTTGGTGATCTTTTCGGCATCCTGGCCGACTTGCGCCCAGGTGGTCGGGGGTGTCGTGATGCCGGCTTTCTTGAAGAGCTGCTCATTGTAGTAGATCACCAAGAGCGACTTCTTCTCGAGCGGCATCAAGTATTGCGCGCCGTTCGGCTCCTTCATGTCCTGCCAAACCACCGGGTAGTACAATTGCTTAATTTGGGCCGGGGTCAACCCCTGCTTGCCGCTTACCCAGGAGTTCAGTTTGACGATGGCGCCGGCTTGCGCCAACTGCGGCACGATGTAACCGCTAACCATCCCTACATTGGGAGCTTGACCAGCTTCAAAGGCTGCCAGTCCATGGTGGGATGCGCCGATGGCGTGGAATGTCACACGGATATCGCGATGGGTGGCATTGAACTGCTTGACTTCAGCGACCACGGCCTGGTGCAGTGCGCCCGAGGAGTGGCCAGCCCAATAGGTGATGTGGACAACCTTGTTGGCTCCCGCCGCGCGGTGGGCGACGGATGCCGCGCTGGCAACACTGCCGAATCCAGCTAAAGCCAAGGACAAACCAGCAGCGGACAGCAAAACCGCACCTGACCGATAACGCAAACGACTCATCTAATATGCCTCCTCAAAATCTCCGTAATCGACGGCGTATACCCTCATTCGACCCGGGGAACGACTCCCTCAGACACCGTAGCAAGCGCGTGTTAAGGTCCGGTTCAGGAGCTTGGAACATCTGGTAAAGCTTGCATAAGATTTTGGTAAGGATTAGCGGGTTGATCTAAATTGCGGACTGGTTGGAAAGGATGCCCAGCGCATATACTAAGAGCATCAGGCCAAAGGAGGCGGCGGGGACATGTCACGGGAAATCCATTTAGCCGAGCACAAGTGTTTCGATTGCGACGAGGTGTTCTTGATTCGGTTTGGAGGCCGAGCCAAACTATGCCCACGGTGCGGTTCGGACCGCATCCAGTTCTGGGGCGATACGGTCATGGTCCCGGTTGAAAATGCCGAGCACACCCCATCCTAACCGAGAGGCCTCTGGGGCCTCTTTTTTGGTTAGGGGCCATCGAGGGATGGATACGCTCCACCCTCATTGCGGGCGTCTCGGATCGGAATAAAAGACGGGGACAGTCCAAATGCAGGCGCTGAGTCCTATTTTTGGGTGCGGATTCGGTTTCACACCGAGATTTTTCCCATCCAGAAGCAATCGCGATAGGAAGTTGGCGGCAGGCGTCGAATTCTCCCGTAATATCGCAACGGGAGATGCCTCCATCAATGTCAAAGAAAATTGCCGTCAGTCAATTGAAGCCCGGCATGTATATTACCGACGTGGGTTCCGACTGGATGACCCATCCCTTCTTCCGGCAGCAGTTCCAGGTCAAGGACGACCATGTCATCGAACGCCTCATCAAAGCCGGCATCCATGAGGTCTATATCGATCCGAGCCGGGGCTTGGACGTGGCCGACGCGCCTTCGGCCCAAGAGGTCCAGCAATCACTCGAAACCGAATTGGTCCGGCTGGCCGCCGCATCCTCCGGCCATACCCCGATGCTCGCACTGCGGGAAGCAACCCAGGACGCCCAGAGAGTCTATGAGGAGGCCACCCGCATCATCCGCAGCGTCATGCACGACGTGCGACTGGGACGCCAAGTGCAGGGAGCCGACGTGGAACCGGCGGTCCGGGACATCACCTCCACCATCATCCAAAACCGCGATGCGCTCTTGTCCCTGTGCCGCGTGAAGACCAAGGACCACTATACCTTCCAGCACTCGGTTTCGGTCGGTGCCCTGGAGGTCACATTTTGCCGCGCTTTGGGTCTGGATGTGGAGACCACGCGCCTGGCCGGAATCGGCGGCCTGCTCCATGACATCGGCAAAATTTGCGTGCCGGACGAGATTTTGAACAAGCCCGCCCGCCTGACGGAAGACGAGTTTCAGACCATGAAGCGTCACGTCATTGAGGGTAAACGTGTCCTTGAAGAGGCTGATCAGATTGATCCACTCTCCATCCAAGTCGCGTATGAACATCACGAGCGCGCGGACGGGTCAGGATATCCGGAAGGGCGCCGCGGCAGCGAGATCTCGCTCTTGGGCCGCATGGCGGCCATATGCGATGTCTACGACGCCCTGACATCGGAGCGCGTCTACCACCGACCCATGCTGCCCCACGAGGCCCTGCGCAAAATCTTCGAGTGGAGCAAATTCCACTTCGATCCCCAGCTGGTCCATCAATTTGTCCGTATCATTGGCATCTACCCGGTCGGCACTTTGGTATTGCTGCGCTCCGGGCGCATCGGGGTTGTCGTGGAACAATCCGAACAAAGTCTGCTGACTCCTCGAGTGCGAGTGTTCTACGACTCTGTTCATGAAGCCGCCATCCCCCCGCTGGACATCGATTTATCCCGGCCCATGGGCCAAGGCGGCGCCGACGAAATCGCCGCTCCAGCCGACCCAGATGCTTGGGGATTGGATTGGACCAAGAGCCTGGGCTTGACGTTCTGGTCGCCGTAGCGCTGCGGCTTAGGACACCGGATAGCTGGTGATGATAACCTCGGTGATGCCGGTGCGTTTCGCGGGGTTGGAGTTGATGGCCCGGCGCGCTGGCACAATTTGAATGGGCAGTCCGTGATAGAGGTCGTGAATAGCCGGGACATCGGCATTTGACGTCATGACAAACACGCCCCGCTGACCCATCTCCCGCACCAGTTGGGCCATCGCTTCCTGATCGGCCCAATTGAATCCGTGAGCGGTGTAGCTGGTGAAATTCGCGGTTTTAGACACCGGGGCATAGGGCGGATCGAGGTACACCCAGTCGCCGGGCTCCGCCAAGCGGGCCACCGCCCGATAGTCGGATTCCGCAATGGTGGCCGTCTTTAGAACATGATGGGCCGCCCGCAAGCTCTTCTCCTGCACGATGTCCGGATTGTGATAGCGGCCAAAGGGTGTGTTCATCTGGCCCGCCGCATTCTCGCGCCACAGGCCGTTGTAGCAGACACGCAACAAAAACAACAGGCGGGAAGCGCGCTCAAGCGGCGACAAATGGGCGGGATCCTGCGCTCGAACGGCGTAATAGTAGCTGGACTCGTTGCGATGACGGCCCAGGTGTTCGACCAGCGCATCCACATCGTCGCGGAGTACGCGGTACATGTTGATGAGCTCGGCATTGGTATCGCTAATGTATGAGTCCGGTTGGCCCAGCGCAAAAAACAGCGCCCCGCCCCCCACGAAGGGTTCCAAATAGCGTCTCCAGCGAGAGGGCCGGGACGCGATGAGATGCGGCAGCAATTGCCGCTTGCCGCCGCTCCATTTGCACACCGGAGCCGCGGCCGGTTTCCATTCCACGCGTGCTGCCATGTCTTCCCTCCGCTCTGTGTCATGGTTTCGCCATCCGGCCCGGCATTCCTCCCGCGCGCACCGCCGCGGAGCAATGTGGATCGGACGGGTCAGGATCTCTTTAGTATACTGGAGAAAGCGCATCATTCATGGGGAGGCATTCTGGTGACATCGAATGGAAAAACTTGGGCATACGGCGCGACAGCGGGTCTCATGACCCTGTTTCTGGCGGGATGCGGCACCGTCGTGCCGACAGCCAGCGTTCCCTTGCCGCCAGCCGTCACAGGAGCCCGCACCATCGCACTTTTGCCCCATCACCAGTTGCCCCTGGCGGTCGACCCGGTTAACGGAAAAAAAGCGGTAAAGGTCCTGCATGCCATGACGCAACCCGCCGACAGCAGTCCTCCAGCGGTGTTTGAGCACCATAAGGCGGCCATCCGTATGGCGTATAAAAGCTTGCCCAAAGACACCATGCGGGGATTGAAATTTGGTGATGGTACAGGCTTTCTTATCGCCAAAATCCCGGTAGAAACCAGCTTGAGTCAGCTCGCCAGCCGGGCCGGCCAGCCCGTGCCCAAGTTGGGCGGGCTGCCGGGCGGCTATCAAATGGTACAGGCTACCGCCATGGGCACAGGGATCGGCGATCTCGACGAGCTCTACCAGCTTCCGGCCTTCGCGCAGTTGGGGGCTCCAACTTATCAAGCCTACACGGTGCCTTCCTACGCACCCCCGGTTGGGAACTACATCCACCTGCACCTGCAATCCGCCAGCGGACTTCAGAAAATGACCGTGGTTGGGGCATTTCGCAGCGTGCATAGTGTCCACACCGCGACCGGCCAGGCGGTCTTCCTGCAATATCAACCGTGGTGGAGTCTCTATCCGGGCATGACCCAGGTGGAAGTCGGCGTCCAGGAAAAGGGGCACTTCTATCTCATGACGCTGACCTCCAAGGGATTTACCTTGAAGCAGCTCATCAGCATGGTGGGCTCTCTAAGCTGGACCCGCTAACCGGCCACTCAGGGGCCGGGGGATTCCCTGTCGGCTTGCAGCATAGCATGAAAGCAGCAACGGTCTCGCATCCAGGGGCAGAAAGAGGCGCAGCGTGACCCCGAAGCGTGCTCCCCAACTAGTGGCTCTGATTCTCGTCTGGCTGGCGGCCATGTCCTGTCGTACCACCATCGTGACCATTGGCCCCATGCTTCCTCTGTTTTTGAAACACCTCGGCCTAGGCTCTTTCTGGGGAGGTGCGTTGACGGCTCTGCCGCTCGCGATAATCGCGGTGGTCTCGATCCCGTCAGGACGCATTGCGGATCGCCTGGGTCACCAGTCCACCCTCATCTTGGCTCTCGGGTTCCTGTCGCTGGGGTGCTTTGTGCCCATGCTGGATCCGCGGGCAGCAGGGCTCTTCATCGATGTCTCCGCGACCGGCATCGGCATCGGGCTGGCCCAACCCACCCTGGCCAAACTGGCACGGAGCCTCAATCCAGAGAATCCGACCCTGCCGACAACGCTCTACGCCAACGCCCTCGTGGTGGGCGGCTTCATCGCCAGCCTGACCACGGCCCCACTTATCCTGCCGCACGTGGGTTACCACTGGCCGCGGGTCTTCGCCTTTTGGGGCAGCATCGCGTGTCTCACCGCCGTGGGATGGCTGTGGCTGGCGCGGAAAACCCGCAGCGTGCCGATTCCCGAGATGCCCATCACCACAGCCCAACCCCGTCTGGCGAAGCGGGCTGGTTTCTATCCCATCGCTGTCGCATTCGCCGCACAAGGGGCGGTGTTCTATGCCCTCGTCACCTGGCTGCCGGATTACTACGTACGCCAGGGATGGAGTCTGAGCCGGGCTTCCTTGCCGCTGGCGGTCGTGTCGCTGGGATCCATCGCCGGCGGCTTGACGTCTCCCTGGCTGCTCCGCTGGGGCCGCGGATTTCGCCAGCCCTTTATCGCCGTCTCGCTGGTCATGGCGGCCGCCCTGGCAGGAGTCTTGGCACTGCCGGCCTGGGCCTATGTATGGTCACCCTTAATCGGCGCCACGACCGCCATCATTTTTACTCTCGGTATGGCCGCGCCGGCTGAGCTCGTCCCAGAACACCAGGTGGGGCGTGCCTCAGGACTCTTGTTGGCGGTAGGATATGTGGGCGCCGTCGTGGGACCTCTGGGGTATGGCGCGCTCATGCCGCTCGGAAAAGAGGCGCCGCTCGCATACCTCATGGCCTGCAGCCTCGCGGTCGGGGCGGCCGCGCTGGGCATCCCCAAAATTCTGCAATACCAATCGGCCGATAGGGATCGCACCGCTTCGTCCGTTCACCCATAATCAAGAGAGGAAGGTGATGTAGATGTGGGACTTAACCTATACCATCAGCGAGGACATGCTGCTCTACCCGGGCACACCGCAACCGAAGCTCCACGACTTCGCCACGCCCGCCAAAGACGGCTACGGCATGTCGGAATTCACATTTTGGAACCATCTCGGGACGCATATTGATGCCCCGAGCCATTTCCACGCCGACGGCGCGTCGTTGGACCAATTCCCGCTCAGCGCCTTCGTCCGACGGGTTCGAACCATCGATTGCCGGGAAACCCCGGACATTACGGCAGCGTTTCTCGAACCGCGCATGGAGGGGTACGAAACCGGGGACGGGATTTTGCTGTTGACCGGGCAGAACCGATTCTGGGGAACCCCCGACTATTTCCGCCCCTTTCCGGTTCTAAGCGACGACGGTGCCGACTTCCTGCTTCATCACACGGTAGGCATGATCCTGGTAGACGCCCCGTCCGTGGACCCGGTCTCCACCGAAACATTTCCCGTCCATCGACGCCTGCTGCGATCGCCGCTTCTCATCGTCGAGAATGTGGCCTACCCGCCGGATTTGCCCCGGGTCTTCCACGTCACCGCGCTGCCGTTGAAGATTAAAAACTCGAATGGATCGCCAGCGCGCGTCATGGCCGCCCCGTAAGCCGCAAGGCGGACGGATCGACGGTAGAAATCCGAAGAAGAACAAGCGAGCGGCGCGCGTTATGCGCTCACCTTGTCCCGCGGAATTCCGAGAATCAGGTTGCAGGGATGCCATTCCCGGCTTACACTGATGTCAACCGAATTGTAGGTGTATAACAGGGAATCAGGTGAAAATCCTGAGCGGCACCCGCCACTGTTTACGGGGAGCAGATTGGGCCACGATGTCATCGGAAGGCCCATCACCAGCGATGATCCGAGAGCCAGGAGACCTACCTGCAATATTCGGGCGAGCCTGCGGGTTGTCGGGCGCCGCCTCCTTTTTGTGCGGCCCTTCTCGCCAAAGGTTCATCCTATGATGAGAGAAGGCCTTTTTGATGTTCACACGTACCCTCGGCGCAGCCGCCGCACTCGTGGCATCCGCTGCGCTGCTGGCCGGATGCGGAGCCTCGTCAGGCCCTGTGGCCGACGCCGCCAGCCATTCCCCGATTCGTCTTGTGGATGACACCCACCACACGGTGGTGCTGAATAGCCCAGCCACCCGCATCGTGACACTGGAGCCCAGCAACGTCGAAATCGCCTTGGACTTGGGCCTCAAGAACCATATTGCCGGCATCGACACCTCCACCATGGCGTACACTCCGTCTCCCTGGAAAGCCCAGTTGAAGGGTCTCAAGAATATTGGCCCCTCCTATCCCGGCATCAGTGTGGAAAAGGTGGTGGCGGCCAAGCCGGACCTAGTCATCACCGGGCCGGGGGTCAAGGGCATCGCGCAATTGGCCAAGTTCCACATCCCCGTCCTCACCCTCAATCCACAGTCCGCGGCCGGCGTGTACCACGACATCCTGCTGGTCGGGAAAGCCACGGGACGCACCGAAAAAGCCCGAGCCTTGGTGTTGCGCATCAAAAAGCAGTTGAGGGCGGTTGCATCGGAAGTCAGCGCCCTGCCGCGGCCGACCGTCTTCACCGACTTGGGCGGCCTCTACACCGTTGGACCGCACACCTTTTTGAACTCCCTGATCGCCATGGCTGGAGCACGCAATGTCGGCGTGGAGATGTCACGGCAACAGTGGCCTAAGGCCACGGCCGAGCAAGTGGTGGCAGCCAATCCGTCCGTCATCCTCATCGACGGCGGCGGCACCAGTGTCGCCCAAGAGGAGCATATCGCCGGATTCTCCTCCACCCGGGCGGTCGAGACCGGGCACGTGTATGAGGTCCCGCAGCCGTCCTACATTGACACACCGTCGCCGGCCATGGTGATGGGGCTGAAAGAGCTGGTGCGCCTCCTGCATCCCCACTTGGCAGGGAAGTAGCGTGCGCAGGGAGGCTGGCGTTCCCATCCGATTTCTCGGAGCTGTTGTCCTACTCGCGATCACCCTGGTGGTGGGGGTCATGCATGGGCCGACCCCCATCCCCCTGGGAACGATTCTCCATCAGTTGGTCCAGCCCAACCGCTCGATCACCAGCACCATCATCTGGGATATTCGCCTGCCCGACGTGCTCACCGCCGCCCTGGTGGGTGGCGCCTTGGCGGTGGCGGGCGCTGTCATGCAAGCGTTATTGAAAAACCCTTTGGCGGATCCGTATATTGTCGGCGCCTCATCCGGTGCCAGTCTCGGCGCCACCCTGGCGCAGGAGTTCATGCCCTATGCCGGCCTCATGGCCCCAGGTGCCTTTGTGGGAGCGCTGGCCGCCGTCTTCGTGTCCTATCTCTTGTCCCGCGGGCGCGGGACCTCCAGCATGCTGACGCTCATTTTGGCGGGCTATGCCATCGGCATCATTCTCAGTTCTGTGACAACCTTCTTGATGCTCATCAACCAACAGAGTCTCTCCACCATCTTCGCGTGGGAAGTAGGCGGCATCGACGGGACCAACTGGTCGCAGGTGGCCATCAGCTTCGGGCTGATTCTTCTCGCCATGGCCGTTATTTGGCCGCTGGTGCCCGACATGAACGCGCTCCTGTTAGGCGAAGAGCAAGCCCACCATATGGGGGTTCCGGTACGCCGCGTTCAGGCTGTGTTGCTTGCGGCCGCCAGCCTCCTGACAGCTGCCGCCGTCTACCTGAGCGGCCTGATTGGATTTGTCGGTCTTGTGATTCCCCACATTGTGCGGCGGATTAACGGCCCCAATCATCGCACGCTGCTGCCGTTGTCCTTTCTCGTCGGCGCCGCATTTTTGAGCCTGGCCAATACCTTGGCGCAATCGCTGCCCGTCATCGGACCGGTCCCCGTCGGCTTAGTGACCGCCTTTTTAGGCGGCCCGTATTTTCTGTATCTGCTGGTCCAGCATAATCGGCGGAGGCAGCAAGGAGGCATGTCCTGAAATGACCGAAACCCCTGTGGTATTAGCCTTGTCGGACGTCCAGTACATCTGGCCTGGATCCGAACGGGGCTTGGGACCCATTCAAGCCGACATTCCTCAAGGCCGGTGGGTCGGCCTCATCGGGCCCAATGGGGCCGGAAAGTCCACGCTGCTGAAGCTGATTGCCGCCTATCTCACCCCTAACGCCGGGCGCATCACGATCCAGGGGCAATCCATCCGCACCCTAAGTCCAGCGGCCCGCGCCCGGCTCATGGCGTTCGTGCCCCAGACGCTCGACACCAGCTTTGATCTCACCGTTCAAGAGGTGGTGGAACTGGGCCGCCTGAATCAATTATCGTGGCGGGAGCGTCTCGGCTTTTCCGGGCGCGGGGACGCCGCCCATATCGAGCATGTGATGGCGATGACGGGCGTGAGCCACTTAGCGGCCCGGCCCTTCACCACCCTTTCCGGCGGCGAAGCCAAACGGGCTTTACTCGCCGCCGCGCTCATCCAGGACGCCCCTTTGCTGCTCTTAGACGAACCCACCGCCCACTTGGATCCGGGCCACGCTCTCAGGTTTCTGGAGTTGATTGGCGAGATGGTGAAATCCGGTACGACCGTGCTCATGGCCCATCACGACTTGGCCACGGTGGGCCTGTATACCGATACCTTGTGGGTTTTGCATGAAGGACAGATCGCAGCCCAAGGGCCCAGCGGGGAGATTTTACATTCCGATATTGTGCCCCGCATCTATGATGCACCCTTGGTGGCCATTGACCATCCCCGAACCCAGCGGCCTCTCATCATCTTCCCCTAAAAAGAGAGCGGGTTCCCCGTCGCCGGCCGCCTTAATATTTCCGGTACCCGCGCCCACTCCCCTACACTGGTAACAAGAACGCACATCGTGGAGGCTCTAATGAACGGACTGCTGACCGTTTCAATGATTGTGAAGAACGAAGAACGCTTTCTCCCCGAATGTCTTGCCTCCGTGAAAGATGTGGCCGACGAAATCATCGTCGTCGATACCGGATCCACCGACCGCACCATAGAAATCGCCAAATCGTTCGGGGCCCGTGTTATTGAGATTGAATGGCCCAATGACTTTTCCGTCGCCCGGAACGTGGGACTGGATGCTGTTAAGACACCCTGGGTGCTCATCCTCGATGCCGACGAAGAGCTCTTGGCGGACGACCTGCCAAAGCTTCAACAAGCTCTGGAAACGCCGATTGGCGACGGTTACAACCTGCGGATTGTGTCCGTCATGGACCGGGCCGAGGATATCAGCGAAAGCTATGTCACACGACTGGTGCGCGCCCATCCTAAGATCCGCTTTTCCGGTGCCATTCACGAACAGCTCTTCCCAGCCCTGCAAGGGCTGGGCATGACCATCCAGCCGTTGGACGTGCGCCTTATCCATAAGGGGTACCTGGGAGCTGTGGTCCATGCCAAGGATAAGGGCAACCGCAACCTGGACCTGATCCAAACGCACCTCAAGAAAACCCCCGATGATGCCTACATGCGCTGGCAATTGGCCCAGACCTTGCTGGGTCTAGGCCGATACCAGGAAGCGATCGCCGCCTGTCGGACCGCGTTGAAGCTCATCCAGATTGATAACCCTCTGTGGGTGCTCATTCAATACACCTATGCCCGCGTCCTCGAATTGAGCGGTCAGCCCAAGCGCGCCATACGGGCTCTGCGCGAAGGGGAGATGGCCTTTCCCGCCTATACCGACTTCTATTACCTGGAAGGCAACATCCACATGCACCTCGGCCAGTGGCCGCAAGCCGAGACCAAATTCCGCAAATGCCTGGAATTGGGCGAGCCCAAGGGCTTTCTTATGACGGAGACGGGCATTGGCGGATTTAAGTCGTTATACCGTCTCTCGCAAGTTCTGCACGCTCAGGAGAAGTTGAAGGAAGCGCTGGCCACCCTGTTAGTGGCGATAGGGAAAAACCCCCCGTTTCGGGAGGCTTGGCAGGGCATCTTCACCATTTTGGCCGGGTCCAACATTCACGCAGTCTTGGATGCCATTCTGATGAGCGTTCCCATGGACACGGTCATTGCCACCATTAGCCAGTGGCCGGACCGCAATATCAATGAGCAAAATCTGTTAAAGGCCGCCCAAGAACGGGTCGCTGCTAGCCAACAAAGTCAATAGACACGGGTGCTTTGCTCTCAACCGCGGCTGGCTTGGCTGCTCCCGTCGTGTAGGCCCGCAGGCCGGCGATCAGGTTGGTCAGTACCGTATCGACCGCGTCGAATTGCTCCGCGGCATCGGGTCGCCCCGGCGCTGCCAGCAACGTACGCCAGCAGTATAGGTATAAGTCCCGCATTCTCTGCCCGTGCGGGTGCTCGAGGTTGACGTTGTCGGCGAGTTCAATGCATACGTCTAACGCCATCTTGGCTTCCGTTACGACGTCGATAGGCTTTCCCCCCAGACATCCCTTGGCCTTGCGCACGCTTTTCAATGCGGCCTCGTACAGCATGAGGGTTAAGGCTTCGGGAGAACCCATGGTGACCTGTTCGCGGCGGTATTGCTCCAAGACTTCACTGCTGGTAGCCATGCTTAACCTCCTGTGGTGCTATTGGATGAGTTTTGATTATAGATGGCGTTTAAGAGCTGATACTGTTGCGAGTACTTGGCCACCTGGTTCACCCACTGCCCGTACTGCACAATAGCCCGCTGCTCTTCGGCCGTTGTGTTTTGATTAAGCAAGGTGACTTGATTTTGAATCGAGCTGTTCTGCGCTGTCAGCGTCGCGATCGCTTCACCCGAGGTGCTGGTCGGTCCCAAGCTGAAGCCTGTCAAGACGCCAGTGCCTGCGCTCGGCTGCAGAGCGGACTCCAAACCGGAAAAAACCGCTTGCACTGCGCTGGGATTCGTCTGCAGCGCGGCTGTCAAGGTTTGACTATTGATGGAGAGCTTGCCCGAGGCATCAAAGCTCAGCCCCAAGTCGGCCAGCGAACTGTATGCCGACGAAGAATTGGTCGTGTAGGAGGCCAGCACGCCTTGGACTTGGTTCATCACCGACGTGGGGATCCCTGACTTTAAGACTTGGTTCGCATTCGTCTGGTACGAAAAACTTTGTGAGGCGCCCGAACCTGACGATACCACCTGTCCGGATTCGGCCAGCGACTGCGTATCCGAAACCCATTGGTTCCATGCCGACACGAAGCTCTGGACGTTATTCGCCATGGCGGACACATTGGGCGTCACGCTCAAGGTCGTGGTACCCGGTGCACTGACCGTCACGGTCAGTCCGGGAATGAGGTCGCTGAAGGTATTGCTCTTCGAGGTGACCGCGTTGGCTGCATTAAATTGTGAACCAAAACTGACTTCAGCTGGAGTGGCCGACTGCAGGACATTGGCAGCGTTCTGCGTGCCGGTTCCGCTGGAACTTACCAGACCCAGCGCATAGAGCGGCGATCCGGTGACATTGGCGTACGTAATGGGGGCATCGGTCTGATTGCCTTGCACCTCGAGCACATACTGCCCCTGGCCATTTTGCACGACCGTCGCGGTGATACCTACCTTGGCACTGGCCGCATTGCTGTTAATCAGCGATGCCAGACCATTCAAACTGGTTCCTCCTGAGGGAAGGGTCACATTCACGGTGGACCCGCCTGTCGAA